>JAJNBL010000010.1 GCA_021156175.1 Rickettsiales bacterium | reverse complement strand
TGGAGACAGTGGGGAAGTCGTTACGCCATTCGTGCGGGTCGGAACTTACCCGACAAGGAATTTCGCTACCTTAGGACCGTCATAGTTACGGCCGCCGTTCACCGGGGCTTCGATCAGTAGCTTGCACCACCTCAATTAACCTTCCGGCACTGGGCAGGCGTCAGGCCCTATACGTCGTCTTATGAACTTCGCAGAGCCCTGTGTTTTTAATAAACAGTCGCTACCCCCTGCTTTGTGCCACCCTATCATGGTTGCCCACAATAGGGTCACCCTTCTTCCGAAGTTACGGGTGTAATTTGCCTAGTTCCTTCAGCATCGTTCTCTCAAGCGCCTTGGTATACTCTACCTGTCCACCTGTGTCGGTTTGGGGTACGGTCTCATGTGGGAGCTATTTCCTGGCACCCCTACGCTGCCATTCCAATCCAATAAGGAATAACAACTATCGGGATGCGTCACTACCCACTGGTTCAGGAATATTAACCTGATTCCCATCGACTACGCCTTTCGGCCTCGCCTTAGGGGCCGACTAACCCTGCGAAGATTAACTTTACGCAGGAACCCTTGGACTTTCGGCGACAGAGTTTCTCACTCTGTTTGTCGCTACTCATGTCAGCATTCTCACTTCTGATACCTCCAGCAATCCTCACAGATCACCTTCAACGGCTTACAGAACGCTCCGCTACCGCGCACTTACGTGCACCCTCAGCTTCGGTATGTAGTTTTAGCCCCGTTACATCTTCGGCGCAGGAAAACTTAATTAGACTAGTGAGCTGTTACGCTTTCTTTAAAGGATGGCTGCTTCTAAGCCAACCTCCTAGTTGTTTTGGTTTTCCCACATCCTTTCCCACTTAACTACAATTTGGGGACCTTAGCTGGAGATCTGGGCTGTTTCCCTTTTCACCACGGACCTTAGCACCCATGGTGTGTCTGCCGTACATTACTCCTCGGTATTCGGAGTTTGGTTAGGTTTGGTAAGTCTTTGGGACCCCCTAGCCCATCCAGTGCTCTACCCCCGAGGGTATTCATACGACGCTCTACCTAAATAGATTTCGCGGAGAACCAGCTATTTCCGAGTTTGATTGGCCTTTCACCCCTAGCCACAGCTCATCCCCGTCTTTTTCAACAGACGTGGGTTCGGTCCTCCAGCGGATGTTACTCCGCCTTCAACCTGGCCATGGCTAGATCACTACGGTTTCGGGTCTAATCCGACTAACTAAATCGCCCTATTCAGACTCGCTTTCGCTGCGCCTACACCTATCGGCTTAAGCTTGCTAGCCAGACTAACTCGCTGACCCATTATACAAAAGGTACGCCGTCAGAGCATAAAGCTCCTCCGACTGCTTGTAGGCATACGGTTTCAGGATCTATTTCACTCCCCTTATCGGGGTTCTTTTCGCCTTTCCCTCACGGTACTAGTTCACTATCGGTTGATTGCGAGTACTTAGGCTTGGAGGGTGGTCCCCCCAATTTCAGACAGGGTTTCTCGTGCCCCGCCTTACTCAAGGACAATTAATCTTTCTACCCGTACGGGGCTTTCACCCACTATGGCCCGACTTTCCAGACGGTTCCGGTTCTTAATTAATTGCCACTGGCCTGGTTCCCGTTCGCTCGTCACTACTAGGGAAGTCTCGGTTGATGTCCTTTCCTCCAGGTACTTAGATATTTCAGTTCCCTGGGTTTGCTTCCCTTACCTATGTATTCAGTAAGGAATACCGCCGAAGCGGTGGGTTCCCCCATTCGGAAATCCGCGGATCAGAGTGTGTTCGCAACTCCCCGCGGCTTATCGCAGCGTACTACGTCCTTCATCGCCTGCAATCACCTAGGCATCCACCATATGCCCTTATCATTCTTAAATCACTTTGAGAGGTTACGATACCATATGCAGAACTAAACTTGCATCAGCATCTAACTCAATTTTTCTAGAAACTTTATTCACACTGTCAAAGAGCTTCGGGACTTTTCAGAACCCGTCTCGTTTCGCTGTATCGCGTCGAGGAGTGCTGTTATACGCATTCCCACATCACCCGTCAACAACAAAAAACAACTATTTTGCATTTTTTTTGAATATACCTAAAAAGCGATGAAGTATCATATGGATGCATCGCATAAAAAATTGCTGACCCACCCTTTTCAACGGTTTTTGGGGAATTATCTTCATAAGAATAATGCGTATGAGAGATAAAATTCTATTAGGTTTTTTCAATTTATAGTGCCATCCCCCCTTTTTTGACTCAATTTATATAGTATAGTTATATAGTATAAAGCATCTGCATTAGCTTTCCTCCCCCAGGAAAGATCGATATGAAAAATGCCCCAAAGTCCACAAATAAAAGACCAAGAGACGATTCTTCGGATGGCAGGACCTATCTCCTTTTCTTTGACATATCAATCAATTACTGTATAATTTAATTTTTTAAATTTGTATAACAAGGCACAATTATGAAAAGAACTTACGACGAGATGAGCCGGAATGAAATAGGCCAAACAGCTTCGCCACAACTGCAGAGTGGCTATACTCAAATGATGCCGTGGGGCAATCTTCAAATGCAGATGGGCTATCCGATGATGCCAACTCCCAATCTTCAAATGACGCAGGGCGCTTATCCTCAAATGCAAATGGGCTATATGCCGAACCATTATTCTCAAATGCAACCGGCTTTCACTCCCGTACTGATGCATACTCCTCAAATGACGCAGGGCGCTTATCCTCAAATGCAAATGGGCTATCCGATGATGCAACAGGCTTTCACTCCCGTGCCGATGATGTCAAATGTTTATCCTCAAATGCCAGTTCAGCACTACAACTATAATAATTTATCTTACTTCGACTATACGCAAACTCTCATGAATCCTACTGTTAATCCTGCTTTTATAATGAATGCCGGATCCGTAAATTACCTACACCCCGGCAATATGAATTCCAGTATTCCGGCGATTGTTAATAATACACCTACCCATACCCAAGAAGCGCTTATTGCAACGACGACAACTGAGAATGCACAGCCCACACCCGTGCCGCATTCGGATAAGAGGGATGAAGAAGAAATTTTCTTTGCAATAATTATAAACGATATCGATACTCCTCCTCTACCTACTCCAGAAGTTTCCTCTGTAACCCCTGCTCCGACACTGGCTCAAATCCAGATACCGGACCAATTAGAACCGCAGCAAAAATTCGAGGGAGCATCGTATCCAGATGTAGACAATACAGATGAGCTAGACGAGTTTTTATTGACTCTGCATACTGCAGAAGAAACATTACCTTTAGCACCTCTGCCACAAACCACACTGTCCGAAGGTTTTCTTGCAGAAGCTACCGTAACATCGGAGTCGAAGGAAGAACCCAACGAGAAAAGCCCTATATCTTCAGCCTCTCCTGTACCAGATACATTTGTTATAAAGTCTGAACCACAGAAGAAATCCGCAAGGATTATCTATAGCTTCGAGCCAATTTGTGCCCAAGCAATTTCTGTTGGTGAATCTCCACGTCCAGCACACACCGTAACGCTTACAACACCCACTGCAGCAGAAAAAGGGGCTTCGGCACGACCTAAAAGTCGCGTAGATCGCAGTATCCGACAGACCCCTGACTCTTGGCGTGAGAGCTTAAGAACGCATCCCTCACAAACCGGACTAGTGCCTTCAACGTCAAAACGAACACACCAACAAAAGATACAAGAACAAAAAGCCTTTTCTACCCCTGGAAAAAATCTTACGGATTAAGTGGCTAATTGAGCAGCAATCGCTTTATAAAGCCCGTCGTCTCCCAAGGCGGCGGGTTTTCCTTCGTCTCCCCCTTCCCTGATGGCGGGATTTAACGGGATTTCACCCAAGAGCGGAACGCCGACGTATTCAGCATAGGCTTTTGCTCCGCCCTGGCCGAAGATATAGGTGCGGGCTTTGGAAGTGGGATCTTCGAAATAACTCATATTCTCAATGATGCCCAATAGCGGAACATTGACTTTTTGATAGAGGTCCACCGCTTTTTTGGCATCGGCTAGCGCGATAGCTTGAGGCGTTGAGACCACGACGACTCCGTCAATCGGGTAATGTTCGCTTAAACTTAAATGGATATCGCCGGTGCCAGGAGGCGTATCGATGAGGAGTATATCAAGCGGTTCTTCGCCCTCCCCTTGCCAAGCAACACCACGGATCAATTGATGCAATGCTTTCGTTGCCATACTTCCACGCCAAGCAATGGCGGAATCTTCCGCGACTAAACTTCCAATCGATAGCGCTTTGACGCCATGTTCATTAAACGGAACGATTTTGTTCTCTGCATTGAGCGTTGGCTTGCCTTTTAAACCCAGCATCATCGGAATGGAAGGGCCATAAATATCTGCATCGACGACTCCCACCCGCTTCCCTAGCTGCGCAAGTGCGACGGCAAGATTTACCGCGACGGTAGATTTTCCCACACCGCCCTTACCCGAAGCGATCAATATAATTTTCTTTACGCCTGTCACCGGCGCAGGAGGATTTGCCAAACGCTCCGCTTTATTTTTTTCCTTGAAGGCTTTGCGTGCGTCTTCAGGAGATGGATTCGCGTTGGCAGGTGATGGTTCGCGCTCCGCAGTCAATATAACCGTAACTTTCTCCACACCTTCTAACCCTGCCGCAACTTTTTCACAACGTATGCGTAAGGAATCGCGCGCGGCTTCATCCATATTGCCAACATCCAATACAAACCCTACTTGGCCCGCACGCACCACCATACCGGAAACTTTTCCTGCGCTCACCACATCACATTCTGCATCTGGGTATGGAATAGCAGATAGGACTTCCAAAAGTTTTTCTCGCGTAACTGTTGATGACATGTTCTTGCAATCTACTCACGTTTGGTTATAGTTGTTTTTACTGATGTTGGAGGGGATTAGTCTCCGGCACGTTTCTATTCGTTCTTCTTCCTGTATAGGGCTACATATGAAGATTTTCAAGAAAAATAAGGGGATAGCGAGCACAATGAGCTGGGATAATAATAAAGGTCCTTGGGGACGCAAACCCACCTCGCAAGGCAAGCCGACGGGCAATTCTGGCCAACGCAATACGGAAGAAGGCATTGATAATGTTATCAAAAGAAGCCAAGAGCAATTTCGCCGTTTTGTAGGAACAGGCGGTGGCGGCAGCAAAGGCGGCCGCGCGGATACCCCGAACCCACGAAAACTTTTTACTTTTGTTGCAACCCTCCTTGCGCTTTTATGGCTTAGCACTGGCTTTTATGTCGTAGATACGGAAGAACAAGCCGTTATTCTACAATTTGGAAAATATAACCGTACAACCAATCCGGGCTTGAATTACCACTTCCCTGCCCCTATCGAAAAAGCGATTAAGATTGCCGTGACGAGGATTCATCAGGAAGAAATCGGCGGCCGGGGAACAACGACTCCTGCAGCTTCTTCTTTTGGATTTAAGAAAGATACGGCGGGTTATGCCTCCAGCGCTTTAAAAGAACGCTTGATGCTCACCGGCGATTCCAACATTGTGGATGTAAATTTCGTCGTGCAATGGCGCGTGAGCAATGCACAGAATTATATCTTCAATGTGCGCGATAATTATGGCGAAAGCAGTGTAAAAAACGCGGCAGAAAGTGCTATTCGTGAAGTTATCGGCAAAACACGCCTCGAAGCGGTGCTCGCGAAAGAACGTTCGCGGATTGAAGAAGAATCCAAACATATTACCCAATCAATCCTTGATTCTTATTATGCTGGGATTGAGATCGTACGCGTACAAATGCTGGGTTCCGATCCGCCAGAAGATGTGCTTGATGCATTCCGCAGCGTAGAAGCAGCGCGCGCAGAGAAAGAAACAAAGAAAAACGAAGCTGAACGGGAACGTAACAGCATTATTCCGGATGCGCGTGGTCGTGCACAGCAGTTAATCGAAGAAGCGCTCGCCTATAAACAACAAACGATTGCCCGAGCTACCGGTGAAGCCGATCGTTTCAATTCTGTCTATAACCAGTATAAAAATGCGAAGGATGTTACCACCGAACGCATGTATCTGGAAACGATGGAAGAGATCTTGAAAGATATACCCAAAGTCGTGCTTGATAGTAAGGGCACACAAGGCGTTCTGCCCTATCTTCCTTTAAAAGAATTAGGCAAAACATCTCCTGCTAAGTCCAAAGAGTAAAGAGACAAAGAGACGCTGATATTATGAAAAAGCCCCTCATTATTCTTCCTGCAATTGCCCTCCTGCTTGCGTTCAACTCGGCTTATATTGTTGAGCAGAACCAGAAGGCACTCGTGCTCCAGTTTGGCGATCCAGTAACGGTTAATAATAAACCAGGGCTGCATTTTAAGATGCCTTTCCTGCAAAACATCCAGTTTTTTGATAACCGTATCCTGAATTTAGAAGCGCGCGAAAAAGAACTCAACGTGTTTGAGGTGGATACTGCGCCTTTAGCCCTTACTCCCGACACGAAAACAGGGAAGAACACGGAAGAGGCACTTGCTCCTGAAGCGGCACTCCCTCCTACTCCCATCGCATCAGAAGAAAGTGGTGTGGTCCCTGCAGAAACCTTGCCTTTTGATGAGAATGAGCGGCTGATCCGTATTATCGTGGATGCTTATGCGAAATACCGCATTGTGGATCCGCTTACCTTTTATCAGAGCGTACGCAACGAAGAAGGCTTACGGAACCGTATGGATGCGGTAATCGAGTCCGGCTTAAAGCAAGTGCTGGGCGGTGTGTATTTGACCACGCTTCTTTCGCAAGATCGCAGTACGATTATGGGCGATATTCTTGAGATCGTTAGCAAAGAAGCAAAAGGCTTTGGTGTTGAGGTGATTGATGTCCGCGTGAAGCGTGTGGAATTACCCATGAAAAACCGTGAGAAAGTCTATGAGCGGATGCGCTCTTCTAAAGATAAAGAAGCGACACGTTTGAAAGCAGAAGGGGAAGAACAGGCGCTTGTGATCCTTGCACATGCGCGCAAAGAACGTGACATTCTTCTTGCCAATGCAGAAAAAGATGCCCAAATTATCCGCGGTGAAGGCGATGCCGATGCAACGCGCATTTTTGCCAGCGCCTTTGGAAAAGATCCCAAATTTTTTAATTTCTATCGCTCTATGCAAGCCTATCGCAGCAGCCTGAATAAAGACAATACGTCGATGGTGCTATCACCTGAAAGCGAATTCCTCAAATACTTACGTAAATTGGAGCCAAACGGTTAATCTATGCGTTCATTACGATTTTTTATCCCTGCCATTTTCTGTGTTCTACTGCTCTCCCCCACCGCTCCCGCCTATAGCTGGGGTCGCGTGCCAGGACCAGATGGTTTTGCAGATTTGGTACAAAAATTGATGCCATCAGTCGTCAATATTTCGACCACCCAAAAAGAGCATCTAGGCGGAAGAAACGTTCAACAACTTCCGTTTCCTGAACTTCCCCCTGGCTCACCATTTGATGAATTCCGCGATTTTTTCGAGAATATGGATCCTCAAGGTGAACCACAGAATCGCGAGACAATGTCACTCGGCTCGGGTTTTATTATCGATCCGGATGGCTATATCGCAACGAATAGCCATGTGATTGCGGATGCAGAGCATATTACGGTCACGTTTGCCGATGATTCACAAGCCGATGCAAAGATTATCGGTATTGATTCCAAAACCGATTTGGCACTCCTGAAAGTGGATCTTAAACGCAAACTTCCTGCGGTTGAATTTGGGAATTCAGATGAAAGCCGCGTGGGCGATTGGGTACTTGCGATTGGTAACCCCTTTGGTTTAGGTGGCACAGTGACGGCAGGGATTATCTCTGCGCGCGCGCGCGATATCAATGCTGGCCCTTTCGATGATTTCTTGCAGACGGATGCTGCGATTAACAAAGGAAATTCCGGCGGCCCAATGTTTAATACGGCGGGCAAAGTAATTGGTATTAACACCGCCATTTTCTCGCCTTCTGGCGGAAGTGTCGGGATTGGATTTGCCGTGCCGACTTCTATGGCCGCTCCAGTGTTTAACCAACTCAAAAAACATGGCCGCACTTTCCGTGCATGGTTGGGTGTGAAAATCCAAACGGTGACGGAAGATATTGCGGACAGTATTGGCCTGAAAGAAAGCAATGGCGCTATGGTACTCGAAGTATCGCCTGGAAGCCCTGCAGAAAAAGGCGGTTTGAAAGTAGGCGACGTGATCCTTGAATTTGATGGAAAGCCGATCAAAGCGATGCGTAAATTGCCACGTATTGTCGCGGAAACCGAAATCGGCAAACATGTCAATGTGTTGATATGGCGCAAAGATCGTCGCCTTAATGTGAATGTCGCACTTGGTGAATTGCAGGAAGAAAAAACCAATGAGGCTTCTGCTAAAACCGAAGAAGATGGCGGATCCGGGAATATTAAAGGCAAGAAAGATCTTTTAGGCATGAGCCTTGCACCGCTTACCCGCGAGCTTAAGAAGCGTTATAATATCGCAGATGAACTCAAAGGCGTGGTCGTCGTTTCGCGTGATCCTGAAGGCATGGCCGCGGAGAAAGGCATCCGTGCCGGGGATGTGATCGTCTCCATTAATCAAGTTCCTGTAACTGCGATGGCGGAAGTTGAAAAGCTTATTACCCAAGCAAAAACGGAAGGACGGAAATCGGTGTTGTTGTTGCTCCGTCGGGGTGAAGATGCACTGTTTGTCGCATTACCGTTTGAAGCTCCGAAAAAGAAAAAAGTGCAATAACCATGGAGCACATAATTCGTGCCTTTGGTTATTCGTTAGAAGGACTCCGGGCGGCCTTTCGTTCGGAGTTCGCATTCCGGGTGGAGGTCTTCGTCTTCGCCGTATTTTTCCCGTTTGCCTGCCTGATCAATGTAAGCCCCGCTTCCCGTGCAATTCTCATCATGAGCTTATTTCTGGTATTGCTGGCTGAGCTTGGGAATACCGCGATTGAAGCGGTGGTAAATCGTATATCCACTGAGATCCACCCACTCTCCAAAAAAGCCAAAGATGTCGGCAGCGCGATGGTGTTTATCACACTCATTAATGCCGGGTGCTGCTGGGGTGTGATTCTTTGGGCGAAACTGTTTTCCTAACCCCGTATCACCTCTTCCACCGCAGCACTTAACAGCGAAAGGCTCGTGTGATCCGACATACGATGATCCCCATGTTTTAGCAGCATCACCCGGACATCTTCTCCTTGCAGGCACTCCGCAAGCTCTGCGGAAAATCGGTAAGGCACATCATCATCTTTCATTCCGTGAAGTAAACGTACCGGACATGAAAGCGCGATCGGTTTTTGAAGTACTCTGTGTGTCCGCCCATCTTCAACCAATGCACGCGTAATGGAATACGGTTTTTCGCTATAATCCGACGGAAGATCGACTTGGCCCCGCTCCAGCAATGCCTTTTTCATCTGATCATCGAATTTGTCCCACATCAAGTTTTCGGTAAAATCCGGTGCAGCGGCAATTCCGACCAATCCTTTAATGCGCTCTTTTCTCATTTGAGCAGCAAGAACCATAATCCATCCGCCCAAACTTGATCCCACCAACAGCAATTCCCCTGTTGTGAGTTCGTCAATCACCGCGAGTGCATTTTGTTTCCAGATGCCAATCGTCCCATCGGTAAACACGCCTGACGATTGCCCATGCCCAACATAATCGAAACGGATAAATCCATAACCTTGCTCGCGGCACCAAGCATCAAGATATAAAGCTTTCGTGCCTTCCATATCCGACATCAGCCCGCCCAAAAAAACAATCGTGGGAATTTCTTTCTTTTTGGGTGGGATAAAATGATAGGCGAGAGAATAACCTTCTTGCGTGTGTAAAAATGCTGGTATTGCCATAAGGGCTATCCTATAGTGATGAAAATAGAAGTTGAGGAGTGAAACTAACAGCCGACATGACAATACGCAAGCCCTCCCCTGATGCCCCTGTCCTCCTGCAACTCCTTCCAGCTCTCCGTTCCGGCGGTGTAGAGCGTGGAACAATTGATATCGCCAATGCCGCCGCGAAAGCAGGATTTATATCACTGGTTGCATCTGAAGGCGGTGGGATGGAAAGCAGGCTTACAGCAGGAGCAGAACATATTCATCTCCCGCTTGATACCAAAAACTGGTTTCAGCTTAAAAAGAATGCGCAAGCCATTGAACAAATCATTCGCGAACGCGGTGTGAATATCGTGCATGCGCGCTCACGTGGACCCGCATGGAGCGCCTATTGGGCAACGCGTAATACCGGAACGCCGTTTGTTACCACGTTCCATGGTGTCTATGGTTTGGATTTACCGTTTAAGCGCCTTTATAATTCGGTGATGACCCGTGGTGATCGCGTGATTGCCGTGTCGCAATTTGTTGCTGACCATATCCGTGATAATTATGGCCTGACCGCGACCGAACTTCAAAAAGTAAAAGTTATTCACCGCGGCGTAGATCTCGATATCTTCAACCGCGAAGCAATGACCACCGAGCGGATCCTTGGCAAGCTTGCGAGCCTCAATATCCCGGATGACCTTCCAATTATCATGCTCCCTGGCAGGATTACGGAATGGAAGGGACACGTCTTGCTACTTAAGGCACTCAATGAACTTCCGCACCGGAATTTCTATTGCCTCATGGTGGGCGATGATAAGCGCGATGGTGCGTATCGCCGGAAACTTACCCGCTTGATCAACCAGTACCATTTCCGTAACAATGTACGGGTTGTGGGAAATATTCCTGATATTGCTTCGGCGTATATGCTCTCCGATGTAGTGGTATCGGCTTCCACGAAACCGGAAGCTTTTGGCCGTGTGATGGCGGAAGCGCAAGCGATGGGACGGATGGTCGTTGCGACTAACCATGGCGGATCGCGGGAAACGATTATTTCTGGAAAAACCGGGTGGCTTGTGGAGCCAAATAATCCGAAAGCCTTGGCTGATGCGATTAATGAGGCAATCAACCTCACAAAAGATGAGCGCGCTGAGAAAGCGGATGCGGCTATTGAGCAAGTACGTGCGCATTTCTCACTGGAAAAAATGTGCTCACAAACACTGGAAGTGTATCATGATGTGTTGCGCGAAGCACCTGTACGTAGCCAGGCGCCTGCCCATGAAGAGGGCTCGGAAGACGATGCACCTTTGCATACACGTCAAATGACAGCGTAGTATTCTTTAGCAACACTGAATTATAAAAAAAAGCCCCCTGCACATCACATGCAGGGGGCTTTTTTCATTCCAAGATACTACTTTATGACGATTTCTTTGGTTTCTTAGCAGCTGCTTTTTTAGCCGCCGGTTTTTTCTTCGGCTTTGCTTCACCATCAGCGGAGGCTGCTTTCGCTTTACCCTTACCTTTTTTAGCACCGCCCTTACCACCTTTTGCTGCAATAAGTTCCAACGCTTTTTCGAGCGTAATGGAATCAGGAGATTCGTCCTTTGGCAGCGTCGCATTAATCTTGCCGTGTTTCACATAAGCGCCATAACGGCCAGAATACACACCAATCGAGGTATTATCGTCCGGATGATTCCCGAGCACCCGGATCGGAGCAGCGCTAGAACCAGCGCCTTTTTCACCTTTTGCCGCTTTCCGTGCTGCCACTTCTGCAATCACGATCACTGCACGATTGATTCCAATCGTCAGCACATCATCTTCTTTCCCGAGTGAGCTATATACCCCATCATGGAGCAAGTACGGGCCATACGGGCCAATGCTGGCTTTAATCACCTTGCCCGTTTCAGGGTGCGTTCCCACTTCGCGCGGAAGGCTAAGAAGTGATGTTGCCTGCTCAAGCGTCAAGGATTCCGGCGTATATGGTGCTTTAATGGAGACACGCTTTGGCTTGGTTTTGGTTTTGCCTTTCTCTTTTTCTTTCGCTTCTTCGCCCAATTGTATGTAAAAACCGTACGGACCTTTCTTTAAGACAATATCCAGCCCCGTTGCCTTATCGGTTCCAAGAATTTTTGGCTCTGCCGGACCCGCCACATCGCCGCCGCCTTCTTCGCCTTGATCGCCGATCTGACGAGTATAATTACAGTCTGGATAATTCGAGCAGCCGATAAATGCGCCAAACCGACCGAGTTTAAGGCTCAGCTTGCCTTCTTTCCCTTGACCTTTGCAGGTTGGACATTCGCGATGCACTTGCCCATTTTCATCCGCTGGGAATAAATGACGGCCAAGCAGCAATTCCAGTGCTTCTAAAATATCCGCAATGTCACGCTCTTTCACTTCTTCGATATTCGCGATGAAATCTTTCCAGAACTCGCGAAGCACCGCTTTCCAATCAATCTCACCGGCGGAAACGCCATCCAATTGGTCTTCGAGCTGTGCGGTGAAATCATACTGCACATAACGGCGGAAGAAGCTCACGAGGAATGCTGTTACAATCCTTCCGCGCTCTTCAGGCACAAAGCGCTTTTTATCAAGCACCACATAGTTACGATCCTGCAACACCGAAATGATCGAAGCGTAGGTTGAAGGCCGGCCAATGCCAAGCTCTTCCATTTTCTTGACCAAACTTGCTTCCGTATAACGCGGTGGCGGCTGGGTGAAATGCTGATGCGGCTCAACCGCTTTGCACGCCACCATTTCGCCTTGCTCGAGTGGCGGGAGGATACGGTCATCATCATCCGCGTCTGCATCGTCACGGCCTTCAATATACAGCGTCAAGAAGCCGTCAAAATGGATCGTTGAACCGGTCGCGCGCACAGAGGCATAACCATCCGTCGTATCAATTGTCACGCCCACTTGGTTAAGCACGGCGTTTTCCATCTGACTTGCCACCATCCGTTTCCAGATCAGTTCATACAGACGGAATTGATCTTGATCCACGTGCGCTTTTATGCCTTCGGGCGTCTTAAATACATCGGTTGGACGGATTGCTTCGTGCGCTTCCTGGGCATTCTTCGCCTTGGTTTTATAAACACGTTGCTTTTCGGGTAAATATTGTTCGCCAAAACGACCGCCGATCATTTTGCGTGTGGCATCGATCGCTTCTTGCGCAACCGTCACGCCATCGGTACGCATATAGGTGATAAGTCCCACCGTCTCGCCACCAATATCCACGCCTTCATAGAGTTTCTGCGCAAGCGTCATCGTGCGCTTTGCACCAAAGCCTAATTTCCGCGCAGCTTCCTGCTGGAGCGAAGAGGTCGTGAATGGTGCATACGGATTACGTTGCGCCTGTTTCTTCTCGACTTCCGTTACACGGTATTGCCGGGTTTTGAGTGCCGCTGCAATCGCCGTTGCAGAGGCTTCATTATTCAGATCAAACTGATCAAGCTTCTTGCCTTCTACATGCGTCAAACGCGCCGTAAATGGCGCTTTTTCTTTATTCAACAGATCGAGCTTGATGTCCCAATATTCGCGGGAAATAAACCGCTCAATTTCTTCTTCCCGTTCGCAAATCAAACGAAGCGCCACCGATTGCACACGCCCTGCGGAGCGGGAGCCTGGGAGTTTACGCCATAATACAGGTGATAAGGTAAAGCCTACGAGGTAATCCAGCGCGCGGCGCGCCTGCTGCGCCTGGACGAGATCCATGTCGATATCACGCGGATTATCAATTGCATACTGTACGGCACGTTTAGTAATTTCATTAAACGATACCCGCTGCACTTTCGTACTTTTTCCCAGCGCTTTGCGTTCTCTTAATGCTTCCACGATATGCCATGAAATCGCTTCACCTTCCCGGTCGGGGTCAGTCGCGAGAAAAACTGTATCTGCACCTTTTACCGCATCGGCAATGGCTTTGACATGCTTGAATGAACCATCGCTGATTTCATAATCCATTGCGAAATCTTCGTCAGGTCGCACCGAGCCGTTCTTCGCAGGTAAATCGCGTATATGCCCAAAGGAGGCCAGTACCTTGTAATTATTTCCAAGGTATTTGTTGATCGTTTTGGCCTTTGCAGGCGACTCGACTATAACAACGTGCATCTAACTAACTGACCTTTCTTAAGCTTTAGGCTTCATGTTTACGAGTAGATAGCCATGAATCATTTAATAAATCGTTACTCATGGCAAGCGCAACCTTATTTCCTGGATGGCGATCCAGGTTTCCAGCAAGCTCCAATTCCAAGAGAACGGTGAATACAGTATTAGGGGTAAAACTCGATTGTGCAATCAATTCGTCAACATGGACCGGTGTTGCGCTCAATAATTGTAATAAAGTTGGTCGCGCATGCTCTAATTCATTATCCGTTGGAAGCTGCTTGCGCGCTTGGGTGAAATGATTATCCTCTTTTTCAAAGAGCACACCATTTGAGGATGCGGGCACTGGCCAATTATCTAAGATATCTTTCACCCCGTTTACCAATACTGCGCCTTCTTTAATCAAATTATTCGTACCCCGGCAACGCGCATCGAGCGGCGATCCAGGGACTGCAAACACATCCCGTCCCTGCTCGAGCGCCATACGCGCCGTAATCAACGATCCTGATCCCATCGCAGCTTCCACCACACAGGTACCACGACTCATACCGGAAATAATCCGGTTACGCTGCGGGAAATTCCGCCCCATCGGCACCATACCTATCGGCTGCTCCGCAATTATGGCACCATTTTCTGCTATTTGATAAAAAAGTTCTGTATTTTCTTTTGGATAAATATGATCAATCCCACCTGCGATGACGGCAACCGTTCCAGTCTTTAACGATCCTTTATGCGCAGCTGCATCAATCCCTTTTGCAAGCCCAGAAACGATTACACGGTTCTTCTCGCCCAATTCCGCTGCAATCTGATACGCAAACCGGCAACCATTCGCTGAAGCATTCCGCGCGCCGACAATAGCCACTGTCTCACGATTTTCTAAAAAGCCCAGATTTCCTTTCACAGTAATTACCGGTGGAGCATCTTCCACGGTGCGAAGGAGCGCAGGATATTCAGGTTCGCATGCCGCAATTAAACGCGCCCCCGCTTTCGTGCAGGCTTCCATTTCTCGTTCAGCATCTTGTTTGCTGGATAATACTATTGGGGAATTACGCCCACCACGGCGCGAAAGCGATGGCAACATTTCAAGCGCACGCGTAACGGTTCCATAAAGGGAAAGCGCGGAATAGAAGGTACGGGGTCCCACATTTTCACTGCGGATTAAACGCAACCATTCAAGGCGTTCAGTATCGGATAAGTTGCGTGACGTGGGACGCGCAGCCTGCATCATGTAACCTTCTTTCAACCCTAGCATTCCATCGTTCTTAACAGAGAACACCAGAAGATACCAGTTTTTATTTTTGTGCTACTCTCACGACGCGGAAAAATACAGACTCCCGTCCTTCGAGTGCGGCCTTCTCTTGATAGCGCGTTACGACCCAATCCGGAGGCGGTGTAGTACTACCTCCCTCTTCACCTGGAACCCAAGAAAAATCCGGATGGCGTTCAAGATGTTCGCGCATCCAGTCCGCATAATCTGCATGGTCAGTAGCCAAACGTAATTCGGCTCCTTCGCGCAATACGCGCGCGAGCATAGAGAGCGTAGCATCCGACACAATCCGCCGTTTATAATGCCGGGTTTTTCTCCACGGATCAGGGAAAAGAATAAAGGCACGATCGAGTGATGCATTGGGTAATTTTTCGATTAAGAACCGCGCATCATCGGACCATATCCGCACATTTTCCAGGCGCTTCTCTTCAATATGCTCAAGCAACACTGCAGCGCCCAGCACATAAGGTTCGCAACCAATAAAGCCGATGGAACGGTCGCGCTCGGCGAGTCCCGCTAAATGCTCTCCTCCGCCAAAACCGATCTCAAGCCAAATTTTATCAGGATTATGGGGGAAGAAGGAGGATGGCTTTTTAAAGCAGGGCGCGTCTTTTTCGGTATCACCGTCTTTGACGCCCTGCAGCTTTAATCCTTCTGGAATGGGAGCGATAACCACATCTGGCCACAGTGATTCCATCAAGACTTCCTGACGCGCAGAAAACCCGCGTCCCTTACGGCGCGCAAAGGATTTAATCCACGGTATATCAGCAAATGGAGAAAGCTTAGTGTCTGACGGCATGGAATTGTAATTTACAGCACCGCCAGCTTAGGCTTTTTTGCATCAAGCCCACCAAGAAGTGCCTCCACGAGATCCAGTTTCTCCCATGAAAAACCACCATCTTTTTCAGGGTTACGGCCAAAATGCCCATAAGACGCAGTGCGTTTATAGATCGGACGGTTTAATCCCAAATGGGTACGAATCCCACGCGGAGAAAGATCCACAAGCTCTTGTAATATTGCGGCAATGCTCGATTCTGGACAGGTGCCTGTTCCATGCGTATTTACATAGAATGCCAGCGGTTTGGAGACGCCGATTGCATAAGCGATTTGAATGGTGCATTCATCCGCCAAGCCCGCCGCCACGACGTTCTTCGCGAGGTAACGCGCCATATAAGCCGCGGAACGATCCACTTTTGAAGGATCTTTCCCGGAGAAACATCCACCACCGTGTGGTGCTGCACCGCCGTAGGTATCCACGATGATCTTACGTCCTGTTAAACCACAATCTCCATCCGGCCCACCAATGATAAACTGGCCGGTTGGGTTCGTATAGAAACGGTTTTCATCGCACATCCAACCTTGTGGTAACACACGTGTCACATAGCTGCGCACAATATCGCGCACCTGTTGTTGTGTCATATCAGGATGATGCTGGATGGAAACGACAACAGTCTCTGCTTTCACCGGTTTTCCATCTTCAAATGCAAGGGTCACTTGGCTTTTTGCATCCGGGCCTAAACCTGCGAGCTTGCCAGTGCGGATATCATCGAAGATTGCTTCTAGAATGCTGTGCGCATAAAAAATAGGTGCTGGCATATACGAAGGTGTCTCATTGCACGCATAACCAAACATAATGCCCTGATCGCCTGCGCCTTCCTCTTTATTTTCCGCCGCATCCACGCCTTGTGCGATATCTGCTGACTGCCCATGGATCAGCACCTCGATTTTCGCATTCTTCCAATGGAACCCATCCTGCTCATAGCCGATTTCGCGGATCGTATCGCGCGCAATCTGCTCAATCTGTGCAGGGTTAAATGCCTCACGACTCCGGACTTCGCCGGCAATCACGACACGATTGGTGGTCGCTAACGTCTCAATGGCCACACGTGCTTGATTATCTTTGGCAAGGAACGCATCGAGAATCGCATCCGATATCTGGTCACAGACTTTGTCGGGGTGGCCCTCGGATACAGATTCACTGGTAAATACGAAATGTTTCTGACCCTGGGCTAATGATATCGGCACAATGTCTCTCCTCTTAAGATGATGGCGTCGTCTTACACCTGTAGTATAGGTGATCTGCCATGTCTACAAGAATTTAACAGGAGTAATCGTGCAGGAACAAAAAAAACCAGGAAGGCCTAAACTTCCTGGTTTTTGAAGAATTTTAGGGATAAGCAGATTAGTCTACTTCCGCTTCCGCCTTCACTACTCCTGCAGATTGCGGAACGGAAAGTGATACGCCTGGAGTTTTCGCCAAGAACCGTACCAAAGACACCACATTCTTACGCGCTTGTGGATCTGCGATTTCATTAAATGCACGCACCAATGAAAGTACTTCTTTATTGGTAATTTCTTCGTGCTCGAAGGTGCTAGAACCTTCCGCAAATGCCGCTTGTGACATATCGTCCCGCCCACTTAATGACGTCAACCCTTCATAGAAATAGGCTACCGGCACTTCTAAAACACGGGAAAATTCATAAAGGCGGCTTGCACCCACCCGGTTTAAACCTTTTTCATACTTTTGGATTTGCTGGAAGGTTACTCCTACGCCATTGCCTAAGCTTTCCTGGCTCATGCCCAGCATTACTCGACGGGAACGCAATCGTTTACCAACATGAATATCTACAGGATGTAATGCCATGAAATCTTACCGAACGCTTTGTTGGATTGCTCTGCTATGACGGTACTGCAACCGTACATTTCTTTTGTGTTAATACAATAATAATAACACCGTTATTTGCACTATAGTACCTTACTTTTCCTTCATGCAAGAAGAAACTTATTAATAATTGGGTTTTTTTATACCCACTAATGTAAATAAGCCACAAATAACTACCACAGAGAGAATCAGGATATTTCCCACTCTACTATAGATGGAATGACGGTTTGCCGGGCTCGGGATAGATATATCCAACACTCCCGTTTGTCCCAGAGGCAATTTTTTGACTACCCGACCATAACTATCTACCAATGCCGAGATCCCCGTATTCGCCACTCTTACTAACGGAATTCCTTGCTCTACCGCCCGCATGCGCGCCATCGCAAAATGCTGATAAGGCCCCGTACTAAATTGTAGCTTCGTATTTCCTATCGTTGCTCTCCGTTCAAACCATGCATCGTTGGTGATATTGAGCATCCATCCTGGAGGGTTCTGATGATCCACCACTGACTGCGGAAATATCACGTCATAACAAATCAGTGGACTAACCGGCGGGATATTTCCTAACAAAGGTAATGTCGCAGCTCCCTTCCCTTCCGAAAAATCCATACCTCCTACCACCGTATCAATCCAAGGCAACCATTTGCGCCAAGGGATATATTCCCCAAACGGTACCAAACGGTATTTATTATAGACTCCGATAAGCTCACCACGATGATCAATCGCATTAAGCGTACTATAGAGTGTCTCTTTGGTACTCACCCCATCGGGCAGCGGCTCATCCACAATTCGCATTGCACCCGTCAGTAATAGCCCCCCTTCAGGAACAATCGGCGCCAACATTTCTAGGATCGGACTACCATCATTCATCAGGAATGGAGCAGATGATTCGCTCCATACCAAGTACTTAATCTTTTCGTACCCGGGTTCGTATGAAAGTTCTATGTGTTTCTCAACCAACATGCTGCGTTTGGTAATATCACCGCGATGGTGCTCAGCGACATTGGCCTGGACCAGACGCACAAACGGCTCCGCATTACGCTCCTCTTCAATATCGGGCGCAGTAGAAAGTCGCCATGCTCCACCAATTGCCAGTACAGGCAATAATCCTAACAGCACTGCCCCTAAGATTTTTGCGGTTCGGGTCGGCTGCTCGCCCTTATGGCGCAGGAGATAAAATAATGGCGCGCTGACTGATAATAATGTCACCAGGCTTAAGCCATAAATCCCGGTTACCGAAGCAAACTGCACCATGCTATCAGAGAAGGACCAGACGTAACCAATCAGGTTCCATGGAAATCCGTACAATGTTATGAAAATAATGAACTGCGCGCGGAACATTTCCACTATCACCCATAGCGCACTAAAAAGAAGAAGCTTCTGGAAAAGCGAACGGGGAAGTAGATAAAATCCAATACAGGCAATTGCCGTATAAACTCCCAGCATTGCCGATAATCCAAACACCGCGAGCGGCACGAGCCACCAGAATTTATCGGCCTCTGTAAGTAACGAGAACGCCATCCAGTAAATACCCGTTACCCAATGCCCAAATCCGAACCACCAACCGGTGAGCGCAGCCTGTTTGGGTGAAGGAGCCGCATCGACCAACCACAATAGCGCCGGGAATGCAATAAAGAGGAGTGGGAATAAATGAAGCGGTGGCAATGCAGCTGTTGCGCATACGCCCAACACTGCGACAAGCGCATAACGTTTCTTCGCAGGCAGTGATGCCGCAGCGCGAAGATAATCAACACAAGAATCGAGAAAACGATTAACCATAGCGAAAGCCGTTATACGACAGGCTTCTTATAAAGTCCAGCTACGCCTTAGAAACCCGCTTGCTGCGCCAAACTAAGACGTGTATCATGCGCATCATTGTTGTTATTTTAGGTTACGATCTATGCCACTTCCCATTTCTGTATTCATCATTGCAAAAAACGAAGCGGATCGTATTCCCGCCTCGATCAACAGCGTGATCGGATGGGTCGATGAAGTGATCGTGATTGATAGCGGCAGTGACGATGACACGGTTGCAATCAGCGAATCCTTAGGCGCACAGGTGCTGTTTCGCGCATGGGAAGGTTATGGCCCACAAAAAGTATTTGGTGAAGGTCTATGCCGGAATAAGTGGGTGTTGAATATTGATGCCGATGAAGCGGTGAGCCCAAAACTTAAAGCAGAATTGACTCAATTATTTGCAGGCAATGAGCCGGAATTTAAGGCATATCAGATTCCGATTAAAATCGTCTCGCGTTTTGCATCAAAACCCTCGCTACTTGCACCATCGAATGATCCCATCCGCTTTTATCATAAGCAGTATGCGGGGTTCAAAGATAGCACCGTGCATGATTCCGTTGTATTTAGGGACGGGCATACTAACGCACGCGCAGGGCATCTGAAAGGCATTTTACTGCATCGCTGCTTTCGCTCATATACCCATGCGATTACGAAGATTAATTACTATTCGACCATGCAAGCGGAAGATATGTTCAAGCACGGAAGAAAGCCCTCTGCTCTTCGCATCATGATTGAACCGCTGATCGCGTTTCTGAAAGCCTATACGTTACGGCGGTATTTCCTGCTCGGAGTCGAAGGTGTGGTCGAGAGTTTACTCTATGCCCTAGCGCGCACGATACGACTCGCCAAAGCTCGGGAGTTATGGAAAGAGGCGGCCCAAAAATAGGGCTGTTAGCCTATCCTCTGCTGGCTTTGAGACCCCGTTTTATTCGGAAGCTTGGCCGTTTTAGCATTTGCATTATCTTCGATCACAGCATTCCCTGTCGCTCTTGCTTTTGCTTCTTCCCGTAATACTATGATCTTACTGTAAGAATTTATGGGTCCAGTATCCAAAGTCCCGTCGGGCCTAATGCGGTTTGCCCAAAAATTCCGGCTTTCTTCGGTGTTACATCCCTTCGCCTCAAGTACGATTCGGTCAGCAATTTCTTTAGGCAATTCTTTTACTTCTCGAAATTGACGGGAAATATTTGCTATTACCACTCGTGTGTCTGCTGCTTTTTCTTTTGTTCCTTCATTCTTAGTGCCAATATACTCCTTCACAAAATCAAAATCTTCTGAATATTTTCTTCTGAGCGGAAAGTCACTTATCCTTTTATTTGCTTTTGCAATGATTGCTTCTTTTGAAATATCTATATTTTCAATAATATCTTTTTTGTTTGTCGTACCAAAAAGGTTCTTCTTCTGATCCTCGGACAAAGACTTTATCATCGCATCTATATCTACTGCTTTTGCAGTAAACTTCTCGTTTAATGTGGCTGCTTCGGCAAAAAGAAGCGTAACCGTAAAATAGTTTTTATTTTCTAATGCCCTATTCCAGTTTACCAACCGTAATGCTTGAATCTTTTTGTTATCAGGGAGGATATCATAGACAAATTTTACTACTTCTGGAGATCCTTTGATGACGGCCTGATCCAAGATTTCATAATTTTGTGACTGTATAGCATTCAATATTTCTACCGGATCCAAGAGCTTGCTAAAGCAAAATTCTAATATATCTAGGTTTTCTCCGAACCCAGCCTCTCGTGACATCCGATAGTTCAACGCTTGCAATGCTGGAAGTCTTAGATTTGCCGGAAGAGAGTCATATAAAAACTCTACTACTTCTAACCTCCCTCCCCTGGCTGCCATACCCAAAACCTCGTAGTCTCGGGCGCTCAATGCCTTTTCCCCGTCCGAGTACGGGAGAGCTGCATAATAATGCTTTAATAACTGGACATCTCCCTTTTCTGCGGTTTCTCGTAATATTCTATAATTTTCCGCTTTCAAAAAATTTTGTTTTTCTTTTTCTGAGAGGTTTTCAAATGACACAAGATCCGAATCATCCGTGCGTTGTTTTTTATTGGGGCGCGATTCTTCTTCTGTGGAAACAGAACCCTCTTGCATATCCTGATATGTTCTCTTTTTCATTTCGCTTTCCTAATGGTTAACTTGAGAAGAGACACACTAATAAGTTACATACCCAAAATCAACTAGAACCGCTCTAAAACAAAAACACCTTAAGGTTTCCCTTAAGGTGTTTTCGTTGTGTTGTTTGTAAAAGTAGAGGGAGAAACTTAAGCTGCCTGCTTCCGTAGGGAGGCTGCCGCTCGTTCTTCATACTGCATCGCTTCTAACCGGACGATTTCCTCTTTTAACCGCAGTTTCTGCTTTTTGAGGTCGACCAGTGTGAAATCCGGCAGATGATGGGAATAGGCTTCCTCAATCTGCGCTTTTAGTAGGGAATGCTTATGATGCAACGTCTGAAGATGGGCAACAAGTGACATAGGTACCTCCTTGGGGTTGGCAATCTATATTGTGATGGATAACAAATACCTCCCAGAGGCCGCCAATTGGGGCTTTTAGAAGCATTTGTCACATGAAATAAGTATAGCATAACTGCTTTTGTATTCCAAGAGGGGTCAACCCCCTTTCAATTTCTGATTTATAATCATATTATGATTGCATTTCAACATATTGCATTGCATCATTCGATAGACATCGAACCAAAAAAATAAAAAGTTTTTTAGTAGATTTTTAATAAAAAATCAGTATAATGATTTCTCACCTAAGGGATTTCTTATCCCATTGAAAAATATGGATTTTCTCCCATGCCGGCACCGTTTAAGAAAATCGTTATCGGCATTAGCGGTGCTTCTGGCAGTATTTACGGCATAAGGCTTTTAGAGGCCCTCCGTCAGGACGTTTCCATTGAAACCCACCTTGTTATTAGCAAATCCGGGCAACGCACGATTATCGAAGAAACCAGCTGGTCTATTGCAGAAGTAGAGGCACTGGCGGATGTTGTCTATCCGGTGGCCGATATCGGTGCTGCCATTGCGAGCGGTTCATTTAAGACGCTCGGAATGGTGATTACACCCTGCTCGGTGCGCACCATGTCCGCGATTGCCACCGGCGTGACGGATAACTTACTGACGCGCGCGGCGGATGTGATGCTCAAAGAACGCCGCCCACTTATATTAATGGTACGCGAGACCCCCTTTCATCTGGGTCATTTACGCAACCTTACCCAATTAGCTGAAATGGGCGCAATCATCGCTCCGCCACTTCCCGCCTTTTATCCAAGACCAGAAACCGTTGATGATATTGTGAATCATTCCATCGGACGCATACTCGATATATTAGGAATTGAAAATTCGCTTGTCACGCGCTGGGTCGGGAAAGTGCGTAATACTGAATTTGTGTAGCAATCATCCGCACATTATCACGCATGAAAAATCGCATGCTTTTTACCGTGCAATTTTGCGAAAAATTTGCTATGGTACTTCCTCTCTCTTGTGAAATAGGGAGAGCGGGTTGATTCACATGAGTTCTAATAACGATTTGACGCAAAACTATGGATGAAGAGAATAAATATCGCCGAGAGCTTGAAGAATTACGGTTTGAGCATACGGACCTTGATCGTCAAATTGAGCGCATGACAGGCAAAGAGTCCTTTGATCAACTGCGTGTCCAACGCTTGAAGAAGCGTAAATTGTGGATACGTGACCGTACCTTTTACATCGAAAAATTACTTTATCCTGATATCATCGCGTAAATCCCACTCCAGGTTCTTATGACACGCACCACCAATTCTCCTCGCGTAGGCGTTATTATGGGTAGCCAATCGGATTGGGAAACGCTCAAGCACGCCTCTGAAATGCTCGATGAACTGGGCATTGCACATGAAGTGAAGATTGTCTCTGCACATCGAACCCCTGAACGTCTTTACAGCTATGCACGCGAAGCAAAAGGACGTGGGATTCAAGTTATTATTGCAGGAGCCGGCGGTGCCGCGCATCTCCCGGGTATGGCCGCAGCAATGACCACACTTCCCGTCCTTGGCGTTCCGGTTGAGAGCAAAGCATTGCAAGGAATGGATAGTTTGCTTTCGATTGTGCAAATGCCTGGCGGAATTCCAGTTGGGACATTAGCAATCGGCAAAGCGGGAGCAAAAAATGCCGGCCTGCTCGCTGCTTCCATTTTAAGTCTTCAGGATACCGTGCTTTCAGAAAAACTGGAAAGCTGGCGGAGTGCGCAGACGGATTCCGTTAACGACAAACCAATCTAGAGCCTTTCCCATTTAGATCTCCCAGCGTTATCCATCGGACTTGCACTTGCGCACGTACGTTCAGGTACGCTTACGCCGTACTCGCCTTGGATGCCTTGTAGAGAACTAAAGCGAAAATGCTCTAGCCTTCTTACTACTCATATTCACCAAAAATTAGCACTTCTTTCCTATGCTGTGGGCATAACCGGATAACAACAGCACATAGTGTATCCTTATGACCATTATTCTGGGCACAACCAATGCAGATACGATCCTCGGTGGTATCGAAGATGATGATATCCAGGGGAATAGTGGCACAGATAGTATCAGCGGCGAAACCGGGAACGACCTCATCTACGGCAACGCCGATAATGATACGATTGATGGCGGCATCGGCCGGGATTTCCTTCGCGGTGGGCTTGGTAATGATTCCCTCTTTGGTAATGATGGCAATGATACTATTTATGGCGATATCGGTGACGATACCATCCAAGGTGGCGCAGGAAATGATCTCATCAATGGGAATGCAGGCGTAGATACAATTGAAGGCGGCGCAGGCAACGATAGCATTTTTGGTGGACTAGATAATGATCTCTTATCCGGCCAAGCAGGAACAGACATCCTACGGGGTAATTTGGGAGATGATACCATCGATGGCGGGGATGGCGATGATTATCTTTACGGAGACAAAGGCGCCGATTCCCTCCTGGGTGGCGATGGGGATGATCGTATTTTTGGTGGTCGGGCCGGCGATATTTTAGATGGCGGTGAGGGCAATGACCTTATTTATAGCGGAAATGGCGCTGATAGTGTCCTAGGCGGGGGTGGAGCTGACCTTATCTATGGCGGAGAACAGAACGATACGATCGACGGCAATGAGGGCAATGATACTATCTATGGCGAAAAAGGCTACGATAGCCTGATAGGCGGCGGCGGTAATGACATCATTTATGGCGGAAGAGGCAACGACACGATTGAAGGCAGTGCGGGCAACGATACCCTAAGCGGCAGTATTGGGGAAGATGTCTTTAGCTATGACGCAGCAATCAACAATGTCGGGGTCGAAACTGACGTTATTACGGATTTTGTACTCGGCGAAGATAAGCTGCGCTTACTGGATTTCAACAATAGTCCTACGGTTAGTGAAAACTCGGCAGGAAATGCAGTCATCCATATCGATGGTATTGTCAATATTGTCCTCGTGGGCGTCCATTCACAAAATATTACCCTCTCCGAACTTATCTTCGAATCATAGAGTATCTTCCATCTTTTGTTGATTTCCGCCATAGTTCCCGGTTTGTTAACAAAGTCTTAATTATTTGCGTTCTATGATATTTCCTTGTATTTTTAATTGAGTGGAGTACATACGACTTCCATCGTATTATTATTCGTACTTCGGCTAGGAGAAAGCCTTGTCAGCTACGTTTGAAAGCAAACCTACCGTATCACGCGATTATGCAATCTTTGCGGGTATTGCCGCTATTCTCATTCTTGCGCTCTGCGCATGGTTCACCCGTTCGGTGTATAACTCCCAAATCAGCCAACGGAACCACGAGCTTGAGAAAGCGGGGAACCGGATTGAACGTACCCTAACGGACTCATTGGATTATATCACCTATCTTGTAGAATTCATGGGTAAGCAGATTGCTGAAGAGGGAAGCGGCGATCCGCGCTATATCAGCCCAATGTTAAGCAACTTCTGGAAAGACAGCCGGGTACAGTCGATTCTTTCCTGGACGGGATTTGACTGGGTATCACCCCAAGGAGAAATCGTTATTACATCAACCAATGGGATATTGACCCATCCGGTCGATCTTCACATGCGCTCTTATATAAATGAGTTGCCGAAACATCCTTATAAACTCCTACTTGAACCTGATACCACCTTTGGCCGTACCAGTGCGCAATGGGTGATTTCCTCGGCAATGGGTATTAAAACACGGGATGGAAGGTATCTGGGCGCCGTCAGCTTCGGATTTGATGCGGCAGCATTGACGGATCGGATCCATCAATCGATTTCCGAAGAAACCTTACGTTTTGCAATCATCAACTTGGATTTAAATGTCGTGCTCCAGTCGCCTGATGCGCCGATCCCGATGGAAGATGACGTTTTTCGTGCCTATCAACAAATCCTCTCCCTTCCTGACGGAGCAGGCATTTTGCCGCATCCGGTCGATGTGGGCCATATTTCTTACGCCTATTACCATAAGCTGCCCGAATATCCTTATATTATTGTGATGGGGTATGATAAACGCGCACATGCAGCGATTATCTGGGAGAAAATTTTCCCACTTCTCCTTGCATTCAGCGGTATTGGGTTTGTGTTCCTGCTGATGCTGCATATTTTCAGTAAGCGAATTATTTCACCGCTCAAAGAGCTTTCGGATATTGCCGATAAAATCTCCAAAGGCAAACCGCATCCACATTTCCCACGGAACGTACCTTATGAGGTATTTAACCTGGCACTCCAGATCAGTAAAATTAAACGCTATATCGCTCGGATCCAGCGGATCCAGCAAGCGAACGTGGAAGCCGAGAATGCCCGTATACGCGCTCAGGAAGCGGACCAGGCAAAATCCGACTTCCTCGCACATGTGAGCCATGAACTCCGTACACCGCTCAATGCGATTATCAACTTTTCGGATATCCAACAGACGGAAATTTTTGGCCCCATGGCTAACCTCAAATATCTTGAATATTCAAAAGATATCCACCATTCAGGGCTTCATCTTCTCCAGCTTATTAATAACCTGCTCGATCTTTCGAAGGCAGAAGCGAATAAAGTGGAGCTGGTCGAAAATATTATGGATGTATCCGAAGTCATTACCGATTGCGTACGCACCTTACGGCAGCTTGCGGTGAAAAACGGGCTTCTACTCCATAGTGATGTCCAGCCGGGCCTGTTGCCTCTTTATGCCGATAGCTTGCGCTTCAAGCAGATTATCCTGAACCTGCTTTCCAATGCGATTAAATTCACTCAGCGTGGCGGGAAAGTGACCCTCTGGGCAGGTATTGAACAGGGTAAGCTCGTCATACGGGTCGAAGATACCGGTATTGGGATTGCGAAAGAAGATATCCCGCGTGTTATGGAAAAATTCGGACAGGCTTCTTCGCCTTACTATCAACGGCCGGACGGAACCGGGCTTGGGCTGCCGCTCGTGAAATCCCTGATGGAACTGCATAATGGTACCTTGCAAATTGAAAGTACCCTCGGAGTAGGCACAAGCGTGATCGTCACCTTCCCTGAATCCCGCATTTGCCGGACAGTGCCGGTGGAACGTGAGATGGTTTTCAGCTAAAGCATCTCGTTTCTAGATTCCTGTTCCCATGATAGGCTCTTCTCATTGCGCTAGCGTTCCCACGAAAACAATGGGTTATGAGAACCGCAGCACAGTGTACTTAAGGGTACATGAGCAGCGAAAGCGCAATAACCATTGTTTGCAGCAGGCCGTTAGTAGCAATGAAATTAGTCGCGCCAGAATTGCGGAGTGAAGAGAACAAGCACGGTGAAAATCTCGAGACGTCCGATCAGCATGCCTGCGGTTAAGAACCATTTCGCTGGATCGTTTAAGGTCGAGAAATTCCCGACAGGACCAATAACATCCCCAAAGCCAGGCCCTACGTTTGCAAGGGCGGTGGCAGCTCCGCTCATGCTGGTCAAGAAATCCAAACCCGTTAATGACAACAAGACGGCCAACACAAGGTAACAAAACGCAAAGAGAATAAAGAAGCTCATCACCGAGGCTTTTACCTCTTCCGTTACAGGTTTTCCATTAAAATAGGCACGATAAATCGCATTAGGACTAACTAGATGCGCAACCTGACTATTCGCGGTGTTATATAAAATGTTGAAGCGGAATATTTTAATACCTCCGCTAGTCGAACCGGTACATCCACCAACCACCGTTAACATAAAGAGGAACGCAACTACAAAGGTACCCCACAAGCCATAATCAACCGAAGCAAAACCCGTTGTAGTGATAATCGATACAACGTTAAATAGGGTATGCCGAAGCGCTTGTAAGAAAGGCATTTCATCCCGCGCTACAAGCCATAACACGATGATTCCCACACTAAAGATAATGATGAGAATAAACCACCGCACCTGTTCGTCCTGCCATAGAAGCGATACTTCCTTTCCCCGTAAAATCTGCACGAAAAGCACGAACGGCAATGCTCCTAAAAACATAAAAACGATTAGGATACCTTCAAGCAATGGACTATTGTAATATGCAACGGAGCTATCATGATTACCAAACCCCCCCGTGGATACCGCTCCAATAGCATGGCATAACGCATCCAATTCCGTCATACCTCCAAGCCATAGGAAAATGGTAGCAGTGAAGATAAGGAATACATAAATCCCCGTCATAGCACCAGCTACCTGGCGGGCACGTGGTAATACTTTGTCTGATTTATCTGAAGATTCCGTACGGAATAATTGCATCCCCCCGATTTTCAGCATCGGCAGAATCGCGAGCGCCATCACAATGATTCCTATCCCACCTAATCCATGGAGCAGTGCCCTCCACAACAATATTCCTGGAGGAGCCGCATCCAATCCCGTCATCACGGTAGAACCGGTGGTCGTGAGACCTGACATCGCCTCAAACATTCCGTCCGTATAGCTCATGTCTAAATTGGCGAAGACAAACGGCAATGCCGAGAACGCAGGCACCACTACCCAGCTTAAGGTCGTCAGCAAAAAGGTTTGGCGGATCGTTAATTGGGTATTATTTCCCTGGTTCGTAAGAACAAGGCTTACTCCGGTAAAGCAAGTAATCAGGGCCGAAATAACAAATGATTTCCAATCCGGGTTATCGAGGTAAAGGTCAAGGATAGCCGGAATAATCATGGCTACCGAAAGGATGCTCATGAGCGTGCCAATCACCAGGAGTACCGGTCTATAGGAAGACATAATAACCTACCTATTAAGCAACGACATTGCCCGTTTGCGGAGAAGAGATTAAACTTAAGAACTCAAGTCGGGTGCGCTCATCTTTGCGGAAAAGCCCAAGCATCCGGCTGGTTTTCATCGTTGCACCCGGCTTATGGACGCCGCGCATACTCATGCATTGATGCGCCGCTTCAATCACCACCGCAACCCCTTTAGGATTTAGCACTTCATTGATGGTATTGGCGATTTGGGCAGTAAGCTTTTCTTGAATTTGCAATCGCTTAGAGTAAGCATCGACAACACGCGCAAGCTTGCTAATTCCTACCACCCGATTACGTGGGATATAAGCGATATGCGCCTTTCCGATGATCGGCAACATATGGTGTTCGCAGTACGATTCCACGCGGATATCCCGGAGGATAATCATCTCGTCATAGCCGTCTGTTTCTTCGAAGGTACGCTTAAGCAGCGAAGCCGGTTCAAGTTTATAGCCCGCAAAAAGTTCAGAATAGCTTTCAATCACCCGTTTTGGTGTATCGAGCAACCCTTCACGCGCAGGATCTTCGCCCATCCAACGGAGCAACACACGTACAGCGTCTTCCGCCTCTTGACGGGTGGGCATTGCTTTCTTTTTCTTCGCCATCGTTATATCCTTAAAACAGCAGACTTTCGTGCCCAAAGATAGGCCGACTCTTTTGAAATGCAAGTTTTTTCCTAAAAAATGGTGGAAAGCCTTACCGTTTCACATATTCTATGAGATGCGAAAGGTTCTGCATAAGTCTTCTGGCTCGTTCAAATTCGGAAGTTTGGGTGTAGCTGTGTTGCCTCCAATAGCCCGCATTGCTTAAGTCATAGAAGGCTTCTGTCGCCTCCGTTAGCCCCTCAATAAGATGTTGCATCTTACTATCATAAGCGGATTGCGATAATTCCATAGCGGTAGTCTCCCTTAGTGTTGTGTATTGTATTTCCCGAAATTGTTGCAGCAATTTCAGGGGGAAACGGTAGCACGAGAAATAGAGACGGTCAACCACCTCGCGTTGTATCAAAAACACTTGGTTTTGTATAAACATGGGGGTATGGTATGTGGGCTTGTAATTTCAATGTATACTTTAAGGACTACGCATGGCGAATATACGCTTACACACCAATGACTTAGCAGATAACGTGACATTTAAAGGCGATATTGCCATTGATACGGAAGCAATGGGGCTCAATAACCATCGGGACCGCTTGTGTGTGGTGCAATTATCCGATGGAAACGGAGATGCGCATATTGTCCATTTCCCAGACCGCAATTATACCGCTCCCCGCTTAAAAGCATTGCTTACTGATGCTGCACGCACGAAAATATTCCATTATGCCCGGTTTGATGTTGCCATCTTAAAACAGTATTTGGGTGTGAAGGTAAATCCGATTTATTGCACAAAAATAGCCTCTCGTCTGGCGCGTACCTATACCGACTCGCATGGGTTGAAAGATTTATGCCGTGATCTGGCGGGCGCACAGATTTCCAAGCAGCAGCAATCGTCTGATTGGGGTGCTGAGACCCTGACAGAAGAACAATTGCACTATGCTGCATCGGATGTGCTTTATCTGCATACGATCCGGGAGAGACTCAATGCCATGCTAGAGCGTGAAGGCCGGAAAGATTTAGCGCATCGCTGTTTTGCATTCTTAGAAACTCGCGTGGAGCTTGATCTTGCTGGGTGGCCGGATCTCGATATATTTGCGCATTAATCCTCAAGAGAAGGCTATGGCCAAGTCCACCGCATATACAAACCTTGAAGAAACATTCAAACGCGTCAGTGATATCGATGGCGCGCGGGCAATACTGCATTGGGATTATGCTGCGATGATGCCAAGCGGCGGGGCAACGCGGCGTATCGAACAATTTGCAACGCTCGAATCCATCACCCATGAACTTCTTAGCGCTTCCAAAGTAAGCGATTTACTCGATGAGGCAGAAGAACAACAAAGCACTTTATCCGATTGGGAACAAGCAAATTTACGCGAGATGCGACGCATCTGGCGGCATAAGAATGCCGTCGATGGTGATCTCGCCGTTGCCTTAACGCGGGCGGGCTCGGAATGCGAAATGGTATGGCGGGAAGCGCGTCACGAAAACGATTTTGCACGCTATGCCCCACTCCAGCAAAAGGTACTGGATTTAGTCCGCGAAGTGGCTGCGGCGAAAAGCGAAACGCTCGGATGTTCTCCCTACGATGCAATGATTGATCAATATGATCCAGGTTTGAGTGTCGCTGAAATTGATCCTATTTTCGAACAGCTTAAAAAATTCCTTCCCGATTTTATTCAAACCGTGCTCGACACCCAAGCGCACCAACCGGCGCCGATTCCGTTTGAAGGTCCCTTCTCGGTAAGCCGCCAGAAAAAAGTGGGTATGAAATGCATGAAAGCGATTGGGTTTGATCTCAATCACGGCAGGCTTGATGAAAGCCATCACCCGTTCTGCGGTGGGATTCCTACTGATGTGCGCATCACCACACGCTATAATAAAAATGAATTCATTACGGCGATTATGGGCATTGAGCACGAAGCCGGGCATGCGATGTATGAGAATAATCTACCGGAAAAATGGCTCTCCCAACCGGTTGGCAATGCACGCGGGATGGCGATGCATGAAAGCCAATCGTTGCTTGTCGAAATGCAAGCCTGCCGTAGCTGGGAATTCCTCTCCTATCTCGCACCTACGCTTCGCACCATCTTCAAACAAGATGGCAAAGCCTTTGAGGTGGACAATCTTTTCCGCACCGTGACACGCGTGAAGCGCAGCTTTATTCGAGTAGATGCCGATGAAGTGACGTATCCGGCGCATATCATGCTGCGCTATGATTTGGAAAAGAAAATGATTGCGGGCGAACTCAAGGTTAAAGATTTACCGGGTGCTTGGAATGCGGGCATGAAGAAATATTTGGGCGTCACACCGCCCAATGATAAAGATGGCTGTATGCAGGATATCCATTGGACGGATGGATCGCTCGGTTATTTCCCAAGCTATAGCTTAGGTGCGATGATCGCTGCACAATTATTTGCGAAAATTAAAGAAGAACATCGCGATGTGATGGGCAGGCTTGCACGCGGAGATTTCAGCAGCATGATGGGATGGCTTAAAACCAATATCCACAGTCAAGGTTCGCGCTATTCCACCCGCGAAATGCTGATCCGTGCAACCGGACAGCCACTAAATGCTGAGATTTTCATGCGGCATTTGAAGCAGCGATATTTGGGTATATAGCATGTCCTCCCCCTTCGTCTCCATTGTCGGCGCGGGTCCCGGCGATCCGGAATTACTGACACTCAAAGCCCATCGCCGCCTTCAAGAAGCCGATGTGGTGATCTATGACCGTTTGATCTCTGAGGAAATCCTAAAACTTATCCCTTCACGCGTAGAAAAAATCTATGCCGGGAAATCCTGCCGCACGCATCATATGACGCAGGAAGAAATCAATGCATGTCTCGTTGAAGAAGCCGGGAAAGGAAGACGTGTGGTGCGCTTAAAAGGCGGTGATCCGTTTATCTTCGGACGCGGTGGCGAAGAAGCTGAAACACTCGTAAATGCGCGCATTCCGTTTGAGATTGTTCCCGGCGTCAATGCTGCCGATGGCTGTGCAGCGTATCAAGGCATTCCCCTTACCCATCGCGGACTTGCCACAGGTGTCCGCTTTATTACCGGGCATCAACAGAAAGGCGAGCCGGTGGCACTCGATTGGCGCGGACTTGCCGATCCGCATACGACGTTGGTGGTCTATATGGGCTTGGCAAATCTTGAAGAAATTACCTCCAATTTGATTGAACATGGCTTGCCTAAAGATACGCCCGCCGCTGCGATTCAAGAAGGAACCACGGTAGCGGAACGTTTGCATATTAGTACGCTACAGAACCTCTCTTTGGCAGTAACCGCGCTTGGGTTTGTTCCGCCGACGCTCATCATTATTGGGAAAGTTGTTGGGCTGGCAGAAACATTAAAACCTTCTCACGTTAATAAGTAATCGCTCCGTTATTTGCTTTCCTCGTATTCTCCTCTGCCTGGTGCCGCAACAAAGCTACTTTGCTTGGGGAATTAATAGGCTCGATATCGATCATTCCTCTCACCGAATTCCCCCGTGTTTCTCTGGCGATACGGTTAGTCCAAAAAGATAGATTTTCCGACTTGCATTCGGCCCCTTCGAATCGCAAAACGTGCAGCGAGATCAGGAGGAAAATCCTTTTGGTCTGTGAATCCACGGAAAACTTGTGCAATGGCCACACGTTTTTCTGCTGCTTTTTCAGCTTCTTCTGCTTTTCTTCCCACGTAGGATTTTGCGAACTGAATGTCTGGGAAGTATTTGATTCTTCTTTCGATATCTCCTAGGACTTCATCTTTGGAGACTGACATATTTTTAAAAATTTCTAATGTGTCCGCCGTCCCGAAGATTCTCTCCAATTGATCTGACGCACATGAATTAATTGCTGCAGGCAACCTTTTGTCCAACGCAATAGATTCGGCAACCAGAAATTTTACCACAGTATCACTTAATTTTGTGTCCATTATAACATCTATATAATGCGCCCTTTGATCAGGAGGAAATATTCCAAAGATGATATGTAGCACCTCACAATGACCAGCTTTTGCAGCCGCCAAGAGACAGTCATTCAAGTTTACCGCTCTCAATTCTCTCTCTACAGGAGGCAGCATTTCGAGAAGAAACAGTAATATCTCAAAATTGCCAAATAGGATTGCATCTTTTATGATCTCATACCCTTTTTCCCGTATTGCCTCCAATCGTTCTTGCTCGGTGGAAATGAATTCATCAAAAAGGAATTTTACTACTTTTAAAGGGATTTTGTGTGTGGCACTCCTTAATAAGGAATAAGGAGGAATGGGAAAAGGTTCCTCCCTTTCTTTCTCTAGGCGAACTTTAAAGAGGGCTCTCATGAGATTAAATTCGCTATTTCCTGGAGACCTTAACATACGCTTCTCGATATCTTTATAGAGAGACCGTATCTCATCTAAAGAAAGTATATCCACCAGAAATTCCAGTATGAGATGCTGACTTGTTTCTGCTGCATAATCCATGTTTTCATAGTTTTTTCCTTGTAAATCCCTGATATTCTTTTCCGGAGTAGGAATACTCAAGGCATAGAGAAACTGTAGTACCTGTAATTGCCCTTTTTCTATGATCTTCCTCAAGGCAACCGCTTTAATCCCCTGAACTGTCTCAGGGGTTGCTGTACGGAGAATCCTGATAGCTTGGGCTTCATCATCTTTTAGTATGGCATCGACAAACTCTTTCATTGTATCCTCCTAGTAATGTGGCTTTTTCCCTTTCGCTAAGGAGCCGATCAACAACGTTATGGAGTAATCGCTCCGTTATTTGCCTTCCTCATATTTTCTTCCGCCTGGTGTCGTAGCAAAGCTACTTTGCTTGGGAAGTTAATAGGCTCGATATCGATCATTCCTCTCACCGAATTCCCCCGTGTTTCTCTGGCGATACGGTTAGTCCAAAAAGATCGCAAAACGTGCAGCGAGATCAGGAGGAAAATCCTTTTGGTCTGTGAATCCACGGAAAACTTGTGCAATGGCCACACGTTTTTCTGCTGCTTTTTCAACTTCTTCTGCTTTTTTTCCCACGTAGGATTTGGCAAACTGCGTATCGGGATAAAATTTTATCCTTCTTTCGATATCTCCTAAGATTTCATCTTTGGAGGCTGACATATTCTCAATGATTTCTAATGTGTCCACTGTTCCAAAAATCCTACTCAATCTTTCAGCAGGGAATTGTCTTAAGAAGCGTGATATATCGAGCTGATTGTTTACTGGTAGTTGTTCATTTATTGCGAGGGCTTCGGTAATGAGAAATAAAATTGCATCATCATCCCAACCATGGAAGCCGGGGTTATCGTAGAGATTAATGCCGTTAGCTAATGCACTTACCTTATCTTGTGCCGTGGGCAACATTCCAAGGAAAAAATGCACTATTTCAAAGTGCCCGTCTTTTATTGCATCGAAGGATGTTACATAAACTGTTTGCAATGCCGCCAGCTTCTCTGCCGGAGTAGGAAATTGCTCGAGGAGGAATTGGAAAACGTCCAAATAACCTTTTTCCACTGCATAACGAAGAATGGCATAGTGCACTGCCTGCAAAGCCTCGATTTTTGTTTGTTGAGAGGGAAATGAAGCAAAAAATTGGGACATTGCTTCTAGACTAGAAATAGGCTCTAGCAGTTTTCTAAAAACAGCAGTTAAAGAAATAGGAGTTAAAGCAACACTAAATCCTCTATTAGACTGATGTCGTATTACAATTTCTATTATACGATGCAGAAGTGAAAAATCATTTTCTTGTAATAGCTTCAGTTTTTCTTCTTGAGTCGGAAGGGCATCTAGAAAGGCATTTAATAGCGACAGAACCATTTTTTGCTGCTTATTTTCCAATGCCCCATAGAGATAATCATATATTTTCTGCGCCGGAAGTCTTACTCCTGAAGAACGAAAGCTGTTGATGACAAGATTCATCATATCTGACCAATCATACCTTACTATATGATCAAAATGATCAAAAAACTTATAATTATCAGCCTGTAACAGCTTAAGTTTTTCCTCTTGAGTCGGAAGGGCATTTAATAGCGACAGAACCATTTTTTGCTGCTTATTTTCCAGTGCAAAATAGACGTAATCATGTATTTTCTGAGCCGGAAGCCTCACTCCCGAAGAATCGAAAATGTTGATGGCAAGATTCATCATATCTGACCAATCATACCTTACTATATGATCAAAAAACCTATAATTATCAGCCTGTAACAGCTTAAGTTTTTCCTCTTGAGTCGGAAGGGCATTTAATAGCGACAGAACCATTTTTTGCTGCTTATTTTCCAGTGCCAAATAGACGTAATCATGTATTTTCTGAGCCGGAAGCCTCACTCCCGAAAAATAGAAAATGTTGATGGCAAGATTCACCACGTCTGACCAACCATGTATTACTGCATGGTGAAAAACCTTATAATTATCAGCCTGCAGAAGCTTTAGCCTTTCTTCTGGAAAAGGAAGGGAATTAAATACTCGACTAATGAATGGTTTTGGAATTTCGGTATTTTGTATAAGATACTCTAAAATATGGTAGTGATGGTTACGCAGCATGTAAGGAACAGGGTATCCATCTGATAATCCGGCTATTAAAAACGTCTTTTTTTCTTCTGGGGTTTGAACAGTCTGAAACAAAAACTGCACTACCGGTAAATGCCCGTTCTTTACTGCCAACACAAAAGCTTCTTCCGTCTGCTCTAATAATTTGCCATTTTGCTGATTGTGAATATAACGCACTACTTCTACATGCCCATTTTCCGCAGCAAGGTATAAAGGATCTTTTAAAAGATCCCTTTTCACACTTTTCGGGATAGGCTTTAAAAGGAACTCTAAAACTTCTCGCTGACCGTGTTCAGCTGCGCAATTGATATAGCTTTTGCGTTCCCGCAACGTTACATCCGACCAAACTACATCCAATCCTAAACCATAATCATCCTGTTTGGGTTTTAGTTTGCTTACTAAAAGCTTGATTACCCCGAGATGGCCGTTACTTATAAGCTTCCGCAAAGCAACCTTTCTAATCTCAATAAGCGTTTCCTCAGGACTATTACGAAGTATGCTTTCCATCTTCTTTTCATCATTTTCTAATAGTGCTTGTACGAACTCTTTCATTGTATCCTCCTCATTTAAACTTGGCTTTTTCCTTGCATCTACAGGGGGAATGCGTAACAATAGTGGCGTTTTTAATCAGGATGCCCTATGAACAAACCGATCAAAACCGCCGTATTCCCTGTGGGAGGCCTTGGCACCCGATTTTTGCCAGCCACCAAATCCATGCCTAAGGAAATGCTTCCTGTTGCCAGTAAGCCTCTGATTCAATATGCCTTTGAAGAAGCAGTAGAAGCCGGGATTGAACAATTCATCTTTATCACCGGCCGCAATAAAAATGCGATTAGTAATCATTTTGACCATTCCTATGAGTTAGAGAGCATCCTGCTGGATAAAGGAAAAGGCGATCTGCTTGCGATGTCCCGCGATTGGATGCCAGCAGCTGGACAAACTGCCTTTGTCCGCCAGCAGAAGCCTTTAGGATTGGGTCATGCCGTATGGTGCGCTCGCCACTTGATCAGCAACGAGCCATTTGCCGTGCTTTTGGCGGATGATATGTTCCTCTCGCCGGGCGGGAGCCTCACTAAACAAATGGTGGATGCTTATGCGAAAGCAGGCGGAGGTAATATTATCGCGATTTCGGATGTACCGCGCGAGCATACCGAACGTTATGGGATTATCGAAGGAAAGACGTTGGAGAATGGTCTTATTAATATCAGCAGCATGGTGGAGAAGCCTAAGCCTTCGGCAGCACCTTCGACCCTTGCGATCAGCGGACGATACATTTTACAGCCGGAAATTTTTGATTATCTCGAAGAACATAAAACCGGCAGCGGTGGCGAAATCCAGCTCACTGATGCAATGGCGGCGATGCTGAAATCCTCACCGTTCTATGGCTATGTATTTGAGGGAAAACGTTTTGACTGCGGAAACCAGCTTGGTTTCCTGGATGCAAATATTGCGTTCGCACTCAAAGAAGCTTCTGATCGTGAGTCGGTGCTGGATATTTTACGGCACTATACGAACGAAAACGCCGATTCCAAACAGCGTGCAAATGGGTAAGCTTCCATGCATATTGTCATGATCGGTACAGGGTATGTAGGACTTGTGACAGGCACATGCCTGGCCGAGCTTGGCTGCCATGTGACCTGCGTCGATAAAGATAGCAGCAAAATCGCGAAGCTCAAAAAAGGTATCATTCCGATTTTTGAACCGGGCTTAGAAGAGCTTGTGATCCGGAATCATGAACGTGGGAAACTCGCATTCAGCGATAATCTGGCGGAAGAAACCGCGAATGCGGATGTGATTTTCTTGGCCGTGGGAACTCCCACGAACGAAGCCGATGGAAGTGCGGATCTTTCTTTCCTCTTTGGTGCGGTAGAAGAAATCGCGCGCAGCGTCACTAAACCTTGCGTAATTGTCACCAAATCCACCGTTCCCGTGGGCACGGGAAAACGCATTGCCGCCAAACTTGCCGAACTCTGCCCGCATCCTTGCGATGTCGTATCGAATCCTGAATTTTTGCGTGAAGGCTCTGCTGTCCGCGATTTTATGGAACCAGACCGCATTATCGTTGGCACGACCACGGGCAATGCACGCGAAGTGGTGCGAACGCTTTACTGGAATTTGATCGATCGCAACGTGCCAATTCATTTTACCGATATTGAAACGTCCGAGCTTATCAAATACGCATCCAATGCGTTTTTGGCGACCAAAATTGCTTTTATCAATGAAATGGCGGATGTGTGCGAAAAACTGGGCGCGAATGTGGATGATGTTGCTCGCGGCATGGGGATGGATCCTCGCATCGGAGGGTTATACCTCCAGCCGGGCCCTGGTTTTGGCGGCTCATGCTTCCCGAAAGATACGCTCGCCCTTGCCCATATCGCTCGCGGGGCCGGAACAACGAGTCATGTGGTTGAATCCGTGATTGCGTCGAATGATGCACGCAAAACCCAATTAGCAGAAAAAGTTATTGCAGCAGCCGGTGGATCCGTACGCGGACAAACAATTGCGATACTTGGGACTGCGTTTAAAGCGAACACTGATGATATGCGTGAAAGTGCGAGCCTCGTGCTGCTCCCTGCGCTACTCGAAGCGGGCGCGAGCATCCGTGCGTATGATCCGCAAGCGATGGAAGAAGCGAAGAAGTTGCTAAAAGGCGATATCGCCTGGGGATGCGACCCTTACGAAACCCTGCAAGGCGCAGACTTCCTGGTGATTCTGACTGAATGGAAGGAATTTAAGGAGCTTAATTTAGAGCGCGTGAAGAATTCTCTTCGCACACCGTGCATTGTCGACTTCCGGAATCTATTTAATCCTGACGAGATGGTACGCGCTGGCTTGCGTTATGTTTCGGTCGGACGTCCGAGTGCGGATTAAGGCTTTTCCTCCGTTTCATGCTCCGGCTCCCTGTTCACTTTATCCTCTTCTTTCTTCTCGATCTTTAATCGCGGCAGGATTTCTTCTTTCACCATTTCTTCGGTCAGCACACCTGCAAAGCGATAGATAATCTTCCCATCCGGATCAATCACAAAAGTTTCCGGTGCACCGGTAATCCCAAGCGCAAGCGCTACTGTCCCATCGAGATCTGTCCCCACCGAGGTATAAGGATTCCCGAGCTTCTCAAGCATCTCGAGTGTATCTTTTGCTTCATCTTTCCATGCGATACCGTAAATCGGAACGCCTTGTTCTTTTAAGTCCACCAGCAATGGGTGCTCCACTTGGCACATCGCACACCACGAGGCAAAAATATTAATAAGGCTATATTTCCCTTTGATATCTTCGGAACGCAGTGCCGACGTTCCTTCATAAGGCGATGTCAGCTCGAAAGTGGGCAAGTGTCGTGTCTTGCTGATGGGAGATGGCACCACACCAAGCGCGCGGTAAAACAATAATGCCAGCACCAGGAACAATACCAGAGGAGTGAGGATAATAACGCGTTTCATCAGAATACCTTTTCGTTACACAGGCAACGGTTTCTTTTTTCGTTTAAAGAGGGAGATGGCTCCGCCCGCTCCCATGAGTATACACCCAATCCATATCCACGCTACAGCAGGTTTATAATAGACGCGCACCGCATAGCCGTTCTGCCCTTCGCGGCTTTCTCCGATCACCGTATAAAGATCGGAAAGCCCCGGGCCGCTCACATAGATATCGGCTTCGTTCGTCTGCTGGCCTTCAACCGGATAGAAGCGATATTCTGGATTCAACATTCCAAGCTCTTTATCGCCTTCATAAACGCGGAACTTACCGATACGTGTAAAATAATTTTTTCCCGCGGAATACTCCACCTTCTCTAATTCTAACCGATAGCCAGCCACGTTTATGCTATCGCCCTCGGCCATCATTTTTTGCTGCTCCTGCTGCCATAGACTTGCCGATGCCGCTGCAATCACGAGCACGCCAAATCCTATATGCGCGATGAGCATCGCATAATAAGTAAGTGAGATGCCTTTTGCCCGCTCCACCATTTCAGCGAATGGGACTTGGAAGATTCTGATACGCTTGCCCCATAACACGCACATACCCACGATCAACCATACACCGGAAATCAGGGCGACAAATCCAATCGGATAAAGCATTGCCTGGGCTCTTCCCTCATCCCAGAATAACAATCCTCCTGCCACCGCCAACAGGCCTACCAACGGAAGAATAGACGGACGAAGAAGCGAGGAAAGGTTATCCTGCTTCCAGGAAATTGCCGGCGTAAAAAATGCGAGGAAGAGTATCGGCACAATAATCGGTGTAAAGGTGAGGTCATAATAGGGAGGCCCGACGGATACACGCGCACCTTGGAGCACTTCGAGGAACAAAGGATACAGCGTCCCTAGAAATACTACACCGCACGCAATCACAAGCAGGATTGTCCCAAGCAGCAACAGTGTTTCACGTGAAACCGTAGCAGTCGTATTCTTGGGTGAAAGCGATGGAGCTTTGAGTGCGAAAATCAAGAATCCTCCGCCTGCGATAATCCCAAGCAGGATCAGGATAAACACGCCACGTTCGGGGTCATTCGCAAAAGCATGGACAGAAGTCAGCACGCCCGAGCGCACGAGGAATGTTCCAATCAGACTTAAGGAGAAGGTAAGTATCGCAAGAAGCATTGTCCAGCCACGCAGGATTTCGCGCTTTTCCATCACGAGTAATGCATGCAGCAGTGCCGTTCCTGCAAGCCACGGCATGAGCGAAGCATTCTCTACCGGATCCCAAAACCAGAAACCACCCCATCCAAGTTCGCGGTATGCCCACCAGCTGCCTAAACCAACGCCCAGCGTTAAACATATCCACGGAGTAACCACCCATTTCTTGATTCCGCCTGCCCAGAGGCCATCGGCTCTATTGCACAAAAGCGCTGCAATCGCCGCAGAGAACGGAAGGCTAAAGCCGACATATCCCAGATAAAGCATCGGCGGATGGAGCGCCAAGCCAATATCTTGCAACACCGGATTCAACCCCTGCCCTTCTGTCGGGACGGGGAATACCAATATAAACGGGTCGGAGGTCAACAGGATAAAGATGAGGAAGCCCAGCGTGATGATCTGCTGTATGCCTAATGTCACGGCATGAAGCCGTTCGGATAACGGATGTGTGAGCGCATACACACCACTATAAAGCACCAGCACCCACAGCCATAGCAGCATTGAGCCTTCGTGGTTCCCCCACGCGCCGCTGATTTTATAAAGCAGTGGTTTTGCCGTATGGGAATTGAGTGCGACATTTAGCACGGAAAAATCGGAGATCACATAGGAAATTACAAGCGATAGAAACGCAATGGTAACGCAGAGGCTATTCGTATAAACGGCATAGGGAAGGAAGCGGGAGGTTCTGCTTTTTTTCCATGCCACTAACAGTAGGACGAGCGACAGGAGCGTTGCTACCAACGCGACGTTCAGCAACACTTCGCCAAGATACGCAAACATGAGAGTTTCCTAGTCGTTATGAATGATGTAAACGCATCATTCTTCTTTCACTTCCGGCCGCCAATGGCCTGACTCTTTAATCGCATCGGCGACATCGCGAGGCATGTAATTCTCATCATGTTTGGCAAGCAATTCTTCTGCTTTAAATGTCCCATCAGCTTGAAAATATCCACCGGCGACCATGCCTTGCCCTTCACGGAAAAGGCCTGGCAACATGCCATCATACCGCACCGTTACGGAGTTTTTCATATCGGTCAGCACAAATTGAATTTTTTCCCCACCTTCTGGCGATGGTATCAGGCTTCCTTCTGATACCAATCCACCGACGCGGATCCGTTTATCCGAAGGCGGAGGCGTTTCCAGTAAATCCGAAGGGCTATAGAAAAACACCAGATGTTCGCGTAAGTTATATAAAATAAGCATTGCCGCCACCGCAAGACATGCCAAGCCGATCATTACAAACAGTAATCGTTGATGTTTCGCTTTCATATCTTCTTATTCCCTTTGCTTAAGACCTGCTTTTGTTTCCAGGCACGGATGCTGGTGATGCCCAACATACCTATTAGCATAATGCCGGTAATGCCGTAGGCTGCAATGATATAGGAAGTATAGTCGCCTTGCATGAGGATCCTTATGCCACCAATTTTTTGTCACCAAACGCCGCTGCAATTAGGCATTGCGTATAAGGATCTTTGGGGTTCGTGAGTATAGCCTCCGTTGCGCCGTATTCAACCATTTTTCCATTTTTTAACACTAAAATATCGTGGCTGATTGCGCGGATCACACGAAGATCATGGCTGATGAAAAGATACGAAAGCTTTTCTTCCTCTTGAAGTTGTCGCAACAAATCGACAATCTGCGCCTGGACAGACATATCCAGTGCCGAAGTTGGTTCATCTAACACCATAAAGCGCGGCTTTAAGATCAGCGCACGCGCAATGGCAATACGTTGCCGCTGGCCGCCGCTAAATTCATGAGGGTAACGACTGTGCATCGCCGGATCAAGCCCTACGCGCGTGAGTACCTGGGCGATCATCTCTTCACGGATCGCAGGTGTTTCGCCCACCCCATGGGCTTTTAGGCCTTCTTCGATGATTTGACGCACAGTCATCCGAGGATTTAAACTCGAGAACGGGTCCTGGAACACCATTTGCATATCGCGGCGAAGCAGACGAAGTGGTTCGCCTTTTACATGCTCAATCGGATTGCCATCAAACCGGATAATTCCTTCGCTTTTTACGACGCGTAAAATTGCATTGGCGAGCGTGGTTTTCCCCGATCCGCTTTCGCCCACAACGCCCAGCGTATGCCCGGCTTTTAAAGTGAAATCCACATTAGCAAGCGCATCCACATAACCCACCACCGATTTCCATACGCCTTTTTTAATTGGGAAACGAACAGTCAGAGCGGAAGTTTCCAGTATTGGCTCTGCCTTAACATCCGCCTTCACAGCGAATCCTTTCGGCTCTGATGCCAGCAAATGCTGAGTGTACGAATGTTGAGGATTGCGGAATACGCTTTCGGTATCGCCTTGCTCCACCAGTTCACCTTTGCACATCACGCAGACATGGTCCGCCATCGAGCGCACCACATGGAGATCATGCGTAATGAGTAACACGGCCATGCCGAGTTTATTTTTAAGCTCCAGCAGTAATTCCAGTATTTGCCGCTGGATAGTCACATCCAGTGCCGTTGTTGGCTCATCGGCAATCAGCACTTCCGGATTATTCGCAAGCGCCATCGCGATTGTCACCCGCTGGCGTTGCCCGCCGGAGAGCTCATGCGGATAGGCACTAAGGCGATCTTTAAAATCGTTCAAGCCCACCAATTCCAGCAGCTCATACACCCGCGCGAGCACGTGTTTTTTATCCTGTATTCCGTGGATGAGGAGTGGCTCGGCGATCTGCTTTCCTATTGTATGGAGGGGATTTAACGCCGTCATTGGTTCCTGGAAAATCATCCCGATCCCGCGGCCACGAATTTCGCGCATCTTGGATTCAGGCAGTAGCAATAGGTTTTCACCTTTAAAATTTATAACGCCCGAGGGATGATAGGCTCGTAAGCTTGGCAAAAGACGCATGGCGGCAAGCGCTGTTACGGATTTCCCGGAACCGCTTTCTCCCACAAGTGCCGTAACTTTGCCTTTTTCTAACGAAAAGCTCACATGCTTGACTGCCTCGATATCATTCCCCTCCCGGCTGCGGAAGTTGACGGATAAATCCTTAAATTCGAGGAGCGATGTCATAAGGAGTTGTTTTTGCTTGGTTGTTTAATACTTAGCACATCATTTGGCTGCTATACTAAAAGAGGGAACACAATTTGTATATTGATATTATCATGACTTTTCCTTATTGTTAGCGAATTAACGTAATATTAAAACTTCAGCTGTAGACAAGAAGAAGGCACCACCGATTTGGGTCAAAGCGGAAGTCGTCTCGTGGGCTATAGCTAATGTAATAGGTTTATGCGTTCGGAAAACGGTACATTTGGTAAATTAGTTATCACTGCTTCATTGCTGGCTTTTGTAAGCCTAGGCCTTGTTGGATGTGGCCAATTACGCCGGGACATCACAGGATCCGACCGTTTTGTTCAGCCACCTAAATCCTTCTTCAAAGACCGCCGCCTGCCTCGCGATAATCCAGGCGCAATGGCGATTAACCAGAAATTCTTGCCTAAAGAACGCAAACAAATCAACCGTAACCAAAGCCCTTTGCCTGAGCCAGGCCCCAATGCAGCTCCTCCTTTAGAAGGTACGCCATTTGCTCCGCCACCAGGTGCGGCTTATCCGCAAATGGGGGGTATGACGCCTTATCCGGGTGATCCCAACATGATGGGTATGCAAGGTATGGGCATGCAAGCACCAAATGACCCTCGCATGATGGATCCTTTCATGATGGGAATGGGCGGCGGAATGCCCTCGGCTTCACCGTATCCTCAAGATAGCTACCCTGGACAGAGCGCTTATCCTGGCACTACGCCTCGCTCCCGCATGGCACCATCTTATGGCACGATGGGAGCTTATCCTGGAGCAACACCTCAGGCGATGATGCCAGATCCTGGTATGATACCTCCTCCGATGCATGCACGGACCAATTTACCCGATGCACAGCCTTATGCTGGCGGTATGTTTACCCAAGGCTTTAGAAACAGGGAATCGGAATATACTCCACCGAATGCGAATTATACCCAACCCTTTATTCCAGGCGAACGTAACTTGACTGCACCGGGGGCTATGGAGCCTTCTGCAACCCCTGGCATAGGCGTGCAGCCTTCGCGTCCGCCACGGGTAAAAAGACCTCCTACTCCTTATGTTCCAGAGGAAGAAACAACGCCAATTCCTCTGACACCGAAAGATGTATCATCTGACGACCCAAACGCGCCGGATAAGCCTTTACCGTGGCTGGAACCAAAATACACTTCTGCTGCCCCTACGCCTCAGGGAAATACAGGCACAGCACCGCAACAAGGAGAGTCTAGCGTCTCGTCTGAGCAGATATTGGAATGGTACCGCGCGAGCGATCCTTCGTCCGATGGGATGGCTCACAGCACGACCAATCGCACCCAAAAAGAGGTTCCTAACGACTCGCTTCCTTGGCTTAACAACGGCAGCGCTCCAACGGCTCCTGCCCAAGGAAACGGATCCTTCCAGGGAACATTTAATGAGTTAGAACCCCACAGTGGGGAAAAGCTGATGGAACTTGCGGCAATTGACCCTACAAAAGAGTTCACTATCCCGAGCTCAGAAGAAGATTTCCTCCGTGGGCAGAAAGGTGGCTTTCGTGCATCGGATGCCTCGACAGAGCGCCATATCCAGGAACTGAAGCAGGAAATTAAGGATCTCGAGACGCCTAAGGCCGAGATGTTTGCCCCCCAACCGGGCAAACCAGCCTCCTCCCCAAAACCTGAAATTGGGGCAATTTCTTTCTATAAAGCACTTGCATAATCACTGGCAAGGGCGTATTTTTAGTCCCGTTGTTACAACTTTTCCCAAACATCAGGTAGTATGTATTTTTTACTAGGGTGAGCTGAAAAATACTAGCTTTCCTGAAGCCGGAGCGCATCGTACTTAAGGTGCGTGAGCACCGGAAGTTAGGAAAACCAGTACTTAGCAGCCAACATAGTAGAAAAACACATATTATCTAACAATATGGCAAAAAAACACATGCGTAATGAAGCGGAATCCCCGCTTTACGTGAACAATAAGACGAGCATTCCCGTGTCAACAAACGACGAATTTCATACTATCAGCCGGCTTCCTCCTTATGTATTTGCAGAGGTCAATCGCCTTAAAGCCGAGACCCGCAAAAAAGGTGGAGATGTCATTGATTTTGGTATGGGAAATCCTGACCAACCGACGCCGCAGCATATTGTCGATAAACTGATTGAGACGGTACAGAATCCCTCGACCCATGGCTATTCGATGTCCAAAGGGATTCCGGGATTGCGCAAAGCGCAGGCAGCCTATTATCAACGCCGCTTTGGAGTGGAACTCGATCCAGAATCTGAAATTGTCGTAACGCTTGGCTCTAAAGAAGGCTTGGCAAGCATTGCAAAGGCGATTACCGCTCCGGGTGATACCATTCTCGTCCCAAGCCCAAGCTACCCCATCCACACCTTTGGCTTTATGATTGCAGAAGCTTCTGTTCGGCTGATCCCGAATAATGAAAGCCAAAGCACATTAGTCGAGCAGGTAAAGCAAGAGATCGAAAACTGCAATCCGAAGCCCGTTGCGCTGGTACTTAGCTATCCGTGCAATCCAACGGCGGAAACAGTTACAATCGATTTTTATGAAGAAATCGTGGCTTTATGCAAGCATCACGGTGTGTATATTTTATCGGATATCGCCTATTGCGAAATTTTCTTCGATAATAATCCTCCTCCTTCTATCTTGCAGGTCAAGGGCGCGAAAGATATCGCGGTGGAATTTACATCCATGAGCAAAAGCTACTCGATGGCGGGCTGGCGGATTGGATTCACCTGCGGAAATAAGAAGCTCATCAGCGCCCTTACCCGCGTGAAATCTTACCTCGATTACGGCGGCTTTACGCCCATCCAAGTAGCAGCAACCGCAGCACTTAATGGTCCACAAGAGTGCCTGGAAGAGATCCGCACACTTTATCGTGGCCGCCGGGATGTGCTGATTAAAGGTTTGCATGGCGCCGGATGGAATGTCACTGTGCCAAAAGCCACCATGTTCACCTGGGCCAAAATCCCAGAAAAATTCCAGCATATGGGGTCACTCGAGTTTAGCAAATTACTGCTCGAAGAAGCCCACGTAGCCGTTGCACCAGGCATTGGTTTTGGAAAACATGGGGATGAGTATGTACGGATTGCGATGGTTGAAAACGAACAGCGTATCCGTCAAGCGACCCGGAATATCAAGCAGTTCCTGGCGAAGTATTAGGCATTAAGCCTCCCACATGATAGCACGCATTAAACAGACCCATAATGATTTGCCGGTCGTCCTCCAGGCGATTGTGTGGTTTATTGCCAGCACCTTCTTCTTTTCCGCGATGACGGCGGTGATACATTACCTCTCCGATCAAGGTTTACATCCTTTCACGATGGTATTGTTCCGGAACATTTTTGGGCTGATTACGCTGTTTCCGTGGGTTATGAAACGCGGATACTCCGTCTTGCGCACTGACCATCTTGGTTTGCATGCACTTCGGGGAATCACGGGGATTGCGGGCATGTTGTTGTGGTTTTATGCGATTTCTAAGATGCCGCTGCCCGAGGCCACCGCGTTAAGTTACACCGGTCCGCTTTTCACCGCGATTGCCGCGATGATTTTCTTGAACGAGAAAATGGGAATCCATCGCTGGACGGCACTGCTTGCAGGGTTTGTTGGGGTGATTATTATCCTCCATCCGGGGCGAGAGACGTTTAATCAAGCATCGTTTTTAGTGATTGCCGCGACGATTGCCTGGGCGTTATCGAGTATTATCATCAAAAATCTTACAAAAACCGAGCGTCCGACGGTCATTGTGTTTTATATGACGCTGGCGATGATCCCGCTTTCGATCCCTTTCGTTATACCTGTATTCACGATGCCAAATTTTAGCCAGTTCCTTTGGCTCATTGCCCTTGGGATTGCTTCCGTTATTGCGCAGTGTGCTTTATCGCACTCCGTCAGCAAAGCGCCACTCTCGACCCTTGTCCCGTTTGATTTCGGACGGTTGCTCTTTGCAAGCATCATCAGTTATTTTGCATTTGATGAAAGACTGGATATCTGGACATTCACCGGCGCTATGGTCATTTTCGTGAGCGGAGTTTACATAATCCGTCGCGAGGCACGGCATCATAAGGAACTGCAGGAAGTGATTGATAGTTAAATAAAAACGCTTCTGGCATTACACCAAAAGCGTTGTCATTCTCGATTCATGTAAAGGTGTTATTTCTTTTTCTTACGGAATGCATCGAGCGCGATGATATTATCACCGGCAGAAGGTTTTTTGCCTGTGTGTGCTTGACTACCTACCACCGCTCCCGCATCAGGAGAGACAAAGTCGCGCACTTCGGCAACAGGAATTTCTTCGCCTTCCGCTTCATCTTCTTCGATGTGACGGAATTGAAGGCCGAATTTCACAGACGGATCCGCAAACGCGGTTAATGCCGCAAATGGCACTTCCAGACGCTCTTTGATATTATCGAAGCTGAGCGTGATACCAAAACCTTCATCGGTCACGATAAGGTTTTCAAATTGATACTGCAGCACGATCGTCATTTCCTCAGGATATTTATCCTTAAGTGAACGGGACATCTGCACGCCCGGATAATGGGTGAGGAAGGATATAAAGAAATGATGATCTCCCGGGAGCCCTTGTTCTCGAACGATTTCCAATGCACGCTTTACAATAATGTGCATGGCGTCGTCAATTAACTCGCCGTAATTAATGAAATCATCCTGCATATTGGACCTTTTAGGGTTACACCATCTAACTCAAGCGTACTTTACCACGCAATTCTTATGCAAGAGTTAAAAATACCGCCTAGTTTGTGAATGTAAAGTTATAATGCAGGGATTCTTTCGTATTCAAATAAATTGGACAAACTTTCTTGGAAAATTGTTTGGGGGAGCGAGAACAAGGGTTTTAGAGCACCATAGCGGAGCGTACTTAAACGTACGTGAGCAACGAAGCGCAAAAAAAATCCGAAGTTCGCAGCTCGCCAAAACGGGTTTCTTAGGGTGTGGGGGCTTCTGTTGCCCGGTGCCCCCGAACCGCGCTAGTAGTATGGTCGCAAAAGCACCTAATTAGGCAGCTTGAGCAACGCGAGCTGCAACGACATTGTCGTTAGCAGCAATACCAGCGAATGCAACGTTATCGTTTGCATTTATCATTGTGACCACATACGGCTAAAAAGCCGCCGGCAGTATCATACCGGGCAAAAACTTCTCCTTTACTACGCACGTCGATCCTGTTTCGCCCCCACCTGAGCAGGTTTTAAAAACCTGCTCAGGTGGAGGCGCCGGGTACCGCCCCCGGGTCCGTCTCGCTTATTCCAAGCCGCGTTTATTGCCATAGTCCCTTTCGAGACACCCTAAGTATAGCACCCTCACACATTACTGTGAATTGTTTATTCAAGGATTTACGCGAATCCGCCGGTTTATGTTACCCGGGAGCCTAGTATTCTCTTTAAACGAGAAATGATTCCATCCTTCCATAATATTAAAAATATGATTGACAACCCCTCACCTGGGCTGTATAAGCGGAGAAACTAATTCGCTAATTCTAGAAATATATGTTATTCGAACGATTGACGAGAAAAGCAATACCCCTGAAACGGTCCGTAAAAAAGACTCTACGCCGGACCGCCTTGGTTTCATTGCTTAGCCTCCCTGCTTGTACGAGCCTCAACCAACCTGAACCTTATGGCCTGACCACCGGCATGATCGATGGCGCTCCGAGCGGCACACCTGGCTTCCGTTCTGGCTGGAAAGATGGCTGTCAAAGCGGCATGGCGGCCTATGGATCGCTCCAGTACAAGGTAGCATATGGCTATAAATACGATGTAGCGATGCTGGATAACGATGAATATCACGGAGCCTGGGAACTGGGTTTCCGGCATTGTCGATGGTATACGAACAACTGGACTTCATAGAATGTATTGTCAAATTCTAAAAACTCCTAAAAGTGGGAGAAACATTATGAAAAAACAGATTTTACGTTCTCTCTTACTTATCCTTTTCCTTATTTGTACTACCTCCGCCTGCTCGACTTCCAAACTTACAGGAATGGGAGGCATCGCCGGAATGCCTAAAGCCCCAACAGAAGGCCCAAAAGAATATATCGCCGGCTGGGAAGATGGCTGCGAAACGGGCATGACGGCCTATAGCAACGATTTCTACCGCAGCAAAATGAGTGTGAAAGTAAATGGCCCGATGATGTACAACGCTCATTACAATAAGGGCTGGACAGCCGGAAATCGTTATTGCACCTACTATACGTCAAGCTACTTGAGTGGAGGAATGATCGATCGCGGTTATGGTGATGATTTGCGGGACAAGGATACCTGGATCGACGAAAAACCTTACCGTTCTGCGCTATTTAGTGGTTGGAAATTCCCTTTCCATGAGGATGATTTATCCGTCCGCGAAGCAAGTTTTGACCCTTTTGGTGGCAGCACCGATCCTTTTTATGGCCAAACAGCGAATGTGCTGGCGTTTTAATAATACCCCGTCCTCCCGCTAAACTATACACGAAATCTTAATACTCCCGCTCTACACTCGGAATCATACCGGGAACTTTAGGGATATTATGCGCTCACCGATGCATGTGTTTTTGGCGATACTAGTTACTTTCCTTTGGGGGGTAAACTTTGTGGTAGCCAAAACTGCGCTTGCCCATTTTCCAGCTTTTTTCTTACTTACTTTGAGACTTGCTGTGGTTGCCGTAGTGCTTCTGCCCTTCGTAAAACGCCCGGATATCTCATTCTTTACTCTCTGGAAGATCAGCCTTTCCTTAGGCATTCTCCATTTTGGATTCATGTATTTGGGCTTACGCTTGGGCGTAAATGCTTCGGTCGGCGTGATTGTGGATCAGCTTCGCGTTCCTTTTGCGCTTCTCTTTGGGTTCCTGTTCCTGAAAGAAGATATCGGCTGGCGGAGCGTGGTGGGGATGTTGCTTTCTTTTATCGGGATTGCCTTCCTTTATGTGATTCCCAATGTCTCTAATAACATTCTTCCTTTTCTATTGGTGGTTGGAAGCACGATCGGTTGGGCAATTTACAGTATCCAATTGCGCCAAATCGCACAGAAAAAGAACGTCTTTGGATTCCTTGCCTGGCTTTCCCTCATCACAGCTCCCCAGCTCGGCCTGGTTTCGTTGATTCTTGAGGATAACCAGATGCAGGCGCTCATGACCGCACCCCTCGATGCCTGGCTTGCCTTCTTTTATATTACCTTCGTCATTATAATAGGCGCGCATGGGCTGTGGTTCTATTTATTAAGCCATCATCCGGTAAGTACCGTGGCGCCTTACTCCCTGCTCCAGCCGTGTTTTGGGGTATTGGCCGCGGTGGCATTCCTAGGCGAACAGATTAACTTTGTGATGTTCTCTGGCCTTTTCCTTACTGTTGCGGGGGTTGCGATCATCGTCAGCCGGAAGCCGAAACAGGTAGAAGCAGGTGATGAAATCTGAAGTATAGCACGAAATATCGCGCACAAGGCGCTGTTTTATGATACACTTTCAACTTCTAGTCTTATTCCCACCCCCCATTTCGTAAATTTTTCGTAAACAATTATCTATTTTTTATTTTTATTACTATATATCAGATAGTTAATTTATGATTAATTGCTTGAAAAAGATATATTTTCTGCTATAATATGTCCACTTTGTTACAGATAAAAGGAATTCCTGACGAACAAAAATACAGCCAAAAGTGGCAGGTATTCAGGAATCATATGAAAGAAAGGGAATGAGGTATATTTTGTCTTATATCTTAAGAAGTGCTATCTTGCTGTGTTTGCTCATGATTGGGCTCCCGGAAATTTCCCAGGCGGCGGATACAACCTTGTACCTAAAAGACAGCGACCGTTGCGAACAATATTTCACGAAGTTTGAGCGCCACCATGCGCTTCCCGCACGGATCCTAAAAGCAATTGCCACCCAAGAATCTGGACGCTGGGATGCGAAGAACCGCACGCGTCAGGCATGGCCTTGGACGATTAACGTAGGCGGTAAAGGCTTCTATTTCCCTACCAAAGCGAAAGCTGTTGCGGAAATAAAACGTCTCAAAGCCCAAGGGATTCAGAGTATCGACGTAGGCTGTATGCAAGTGAACTTGCGCTATCATCCGGATGCGTTCCGTACGGTGGAAGAAGCACTTAATCCTGCAAGCAACGTGGCTTATGCTGCAAAACTGTTGAAAACCCACTATAACAACCTCTCCAGCTGGAAATTGGCCGTAGCATCTTACCATGCGGGCGGCGGAGCTCCTTCGTCTAACCATGGACGCGAATATGCGCAAAAAGTACTGACCTACTGGCGCGCCGAGATTAACACGATGTTCGACAAAACTTCGGCTCCGACGAATGTTGCTTCTGGCAATGCAACCAAAGCCAGCGCAAGCCGCACGGTAACGCGTGAGGCAGAGGACGCTCCAAAACCTGTGAGAAAGTTCAACTTGGTACATAATGATACCGCCGCAGGCGTTGTGGTTGTATCCGACCATGCAAAGCACCAGCAACAAGTATACGTTGACTAGTTCTTCTTGACCAATTCCATAAATATTGCTAGATTAGCGGCTTACCCATTTGGGTAAGCTTTAATCGTCTATACCTTTTGAAAGGGGTAATGAGGAATGGTACAAGTTGTTGTTCATTCCAATATCGATCAAGCACTTCGTGCTCTGAAGAAGAAGATGCAGCGTGAGGGTATTTTCCGTGAAATGAAAATGCGCCGTCACTATGAGAAGCCTTCTGAAGAAAAAGTACGTAAGAAAGCTGAAGCGGTACGCCGGCGCCGTAAATTGCGTCGCAAACTGGATTCTGATTAGTTTCCATGCGTTATCGTATGACGATACAAAAACCGGGGTTCGTCCCCGGTTTTTTCGTTGTATATTGCCTTTCTCTCCTTTACCCTTAAAGTAAAAATTCTATCTCCCAATCGGCTCTCATAGGATACTACGATGCCCAAAACGACTGCCTCCAAAACCGAAGCACAGGTCCACAACCTCGTTGAACAGGCCCTAAAACTGGGCGCAGATGGCGCAGATGCGGTGATGTTTGATAGCGCGGATGTTTCCGTCTCCTACCGTTTAGGCCATCAGGAACATATCGAGCGCGCCGAGAACCGGGGAATTGGTCTACGGGTGATGATCGGCAAGCGTCAGGCGCTGGTTTCCTCCTCCGATACCTCCGAAAACGCCCTTTTGGAGCTTGCGTCCAGAGCGATTGCCATGGCGAAAGTGGCTCCGGAAGACCCCTTTATTCAGCTTGCAGAACTTACTCACACAGGCGACCTTCCTGATCTCCAGATTTATGATGCCCATGAGCCTTCCGTGGAATGCCTTGCAGAACAAGCGCGCGCTACGGAAGATGCGGCACGTTCTGTCGCCGGTATTACTAATTCCGAAGGCGCCAGCGCATCCCACGGCTCTTACACGATCGCCCTTGCCACTAGCAAAGGATTTACCGGAAGCTATCGTAATTCGCATCATTCGCTATCGGTGAGCGTCCTTGCGGGCGAAGGAACGCAAATGGAGCGCGACCATGATTACAGCGTAGCGCGCTTCTTAAACGACCTTCGATCCCCTGAACAATTAGGAAAGAATGCCGCTGCAAAAGCGCTTCGCCGCCTTAATCCTAAACCCATTCGCAGTGCCAAATTACCGGTGATTTATGAACCGGATGTCGCACGGGAATTACTTGGCACCTTTGCCTCGGCGGTTAATGGCGTCTCCGTTGCGCGGGGCACAAGCTTTCTTAAAGGCAAAATGGACGAAAAACTCTTTCCCGATAACATCACCCTGGTTGACGACCCGCTCCGCGTGAAAGGCCTGGCTTCCAAGCCGTTTGATGCCGAAGGTATCCGCGGCCAAAAGCGCCTGATGGTCGAAGATGGGGTATTGCGCTCGTGGTTCCTGGATTTGCGCTCATCCGCTCAATTAGGACTTAAAACTACTGGCCATGCGACACGTTCATTGGGCAGCCCTCCCTCCCCTTCTTGCACAAATTTCTATATGGAAAATGGCGCCAACACCCCTGACACACTGATGGCAGACATCAAGGATGGGCTTTATATTACCGATTTATTTGGGATGGGGATTAATACCGTCACAGGCGATTACAGCCAAGGCGCTGCCGGCTTTAGGATTGAAAATGGGAAGCTTACCCATGCCGTTAATGAAATCACTTTAGCGGGCCATCTTCTGGACATGTTTGCCCATCTTACCCCTGCAAATGACCTTTCATTCCGCTATGGAATAAATAGCCCTACACTTCGCATTGAGGGCATGACAATCGCCGCCAAGCAATAAAATTTAAATCTTGTGTTGATTAATTATAAAATGTCTCTATCTTAAGTTTAATTAACAAACTTTTTTGTTCTTTTTAGAAGATTTTTAAGAGCAATTAATCCTTTGTTAAGGATTAGGCACTATAAATACATTCGCACACCAATAATAGTATTGATTTTTTCATTGGTATGTGTTTTTATATTAATCTATTAACCCTAACCTATGAGGGAAATACCCATGAGTGGAACCAGTAGAGTATTAACTCGCCTAGCTGAACAACTTCCAGAGAATCCGAGCTTTGAAGGCACAAGCCCTTTGGCCGATGAACGCTATAAACGGAATCTAGGCAATCTGCTGAAAGATGCGATCCAGAAAGGGTGTGATTTTGCACAAACCGATGATGGCCGTGTATTGATCACGGAAACTAAACCGGTAACGTACGAATATTTCTGGAATGAGAAAAAAGGCAAATTCGAGCGTGCCAAATCTGGCGCTCGTGCTCGCCGTTTACGTGTCAGCAATAAGCTGAAAGCGTCTAACAGCAATAACACTTCCGCTGCTCCAGCCGCGCCTGTGCGCCGGAAGCTTGCAGAAGCGACTGCTTAGTTATTCCATACTTAGAATACAACAAAAACCCCCGCACGTAAGGTGACGGGGGTTTTTGGTTTGTATCGCTGCTTACTCTTTATCGACCGATGAACGAACCATTATTGTTAGTTTCCCCTGACTGTACACGAGAATGCTTTCGGTAATGTGGTGTATTTTCTTCCGTATTGGTATCACGTCTTCCTCGGATCGTTCCCTGCTTCTGGCCTTCCGCCCAGCGCTTCCTAGCAATATCTAACTCCCCTTGGTTTAAAGGGAGCGCATCTTTCCGCCCGTGGCCGCTCTTGTTTTCTGGATTCTTGGCAACCGCAGAAATCGCCGTTTGGAGCTTTGGCGCATTGTCTGGATGAGTGCTTGGAATGCTCTTTTTCTCTTCACTGGACGTACTGGCCGATATATGAACAGACTTTGTATTCCGAACTGTTTTATGCAACTTCTCAGGACAAGACCTCACCCATCTTCCCCAACCGAGTCTTGCAGCAACCTCAACAGGTGTTTCCCCCTCTGGGGCTAAAAATGGTTGATCTTTTACATAAAGAGCTGCAGAAAAACCGTGCTCTAGGTAGCACTGCAATACTTTTACTTTTCCAAAGAATGCCGCATAATGTAACGGCGTTGCACCCAAATTATCTTGGGCATTGGGATTAACCATCGTCTGTAGAAACAGATTTATCAATTCCGTGTTACCCTCACGGGCCGCATAATGCAAAGGCGTCGCGCCGAAATTATCTGACACGTTGGGATCCGCTCCTTTGTTCAGAAGCTCATTTACCTCCCTTTTGTCTCCCCCAAGCACTGCATGATGAAGGCATGCTTTTCCTTCACCATCATGAGCGTTAATATTGGGTTGGAAGTTCTTCGAGCTTTTCTTCATGCTGTGCCTATAGGATATGAGTTACCGCCTCGTGTGCAGCGGATAGCCCACAATATATTAATATTGATCATACTCAAGATGGTTATTAAAAAGAAGATTCAAAAATCTTAGAAAATCCGCCACTTTTTGACAGGATGTACTGGATATAAAAACGCACTGTTTCTTGTTTTTGGCGCACAAATTCGGCAGAGAGGGAACTATTTCTTGCGAGTGCCGCGAGCGACCAGCCCAACATATATCCGCCCGTCACAATACCAAATAGTTCAAGATACGGCGTTGCGATAAAGGCTGCTGCATCAGAATTTTTCTGCACTTCTCCTTGCATAAATACCGTTGCCTGAGTGAGCGCCTTCCTTGCTTCCGCCAGTGCCTGCACCATTCCACGCTCAATACCTGCTTTTTGCATCGTCTGGTCGATACGATCGAGCTCCGCTTCAAAGGTGCGATACAGCGCACCCTCTTCCGCATTCAGTTTCCGCATGACGAGGTCTTGCGCCTGGATACCGTTCGTGCCTTCATAAATCATCGCAATCCGACTATCACGCAGGTTCTGCGCTATGCCTGTTTCTTCGATAAAGCCCATCCCGCCAAAAACCTGGAGCGCTTCGGAAGCCGCCCAAAAACCTTTATCCGTTGCATGGGATTTGCAGACCGGAATCAAGAGATTCAGCAATTGCAGCGCTTGCGCCGATTCGTTATCTCCGCGATGCACATGATCGAGTTGTTTGCCAAGATAGAGCGTTAATACCCGCATCGCCTCGGTTTCTGCCCGGATGGAAAGAAGCATACGTTTCACATCCGGGTGATGGATGATGGTCACTTTTCCCTGCACGCGCTCATTTGCATAAGCCGTTGCCTGTTGAAGCGAGTTTTCGCCGATCGCAACACCTTCAATTCCTACCGCCAACCGCGCATTGTTCATCATGGTGAACATCGCACGCATGCCTTTGTGTTTCTCGCCGATGAGATATCCAATCGCGCCGCCTTTATCCCCGAAGGAAAGCACCGCGGTGGGACTTCCGTGAATCCCGAGCTTATGCTCGAGCGATACGCACTGCACATCGTTGCGCGTACCGTCTTCCAGAATCTTTGGAACGATAAAGAGCGAAATTCCTTTCGTTCCTTCCGGCGCATCGGGCAGGCGTGCAAGCACCATATGGATGATATTCTCGGCCATATCATGTTCGCCGTAGGTAATAAATATCTTCGTACCGCTGATACGGTAATAGTCCCCCTCTGGCACAGCGCGGGTCGTGAGCACTCCGACATCCGAACCCGCATGCGGTTCGGTTAAGCACATTGTGCCCGTCCATTCACCTGATATCAGTTTAGCAAGATAGATCGCCTTCTGGGCATCCGTCCCATGTGCGAGGAGTAATTCAATGGAACCTTGTGTCAGCAGTGAGCACAGGCCAAACGCCATATTCGCACCGCTCCAGAGTTCGGAAATCGCAGTCGATACCATCCATGGCAACCCCTGCCCGTCAAATTCGGTTGGGAAGGGCACAGCATTCCAACCATTTTCAACAAATAAGCGGTAAGCTTCTTTGAATCCCGAGGCGGTGGTGACGTGCCCCTCTTTCCACTTGGCACCTTCGCGATCCCCATTTACATTGATGGGAGAAAGCACCGAGCCCGCAAATTTTCCGGCTTCTTCGAGTATCGCATCGACCAGATCAACAGGGACGCTTGAATCCAGATGCGCCTCCAGCCCCAACACCTGATGCAATACGAAGCGCATATCGTCTAGTGGTGCTTGGTAGGGGATATAGGACATTGAATTCCTTTTAGTTATACTAAGTTACGCTCGCATGATAGCGCAAGATCGTCAACGGTGTGTTAAAACAATTCGCCTTGATTCGTCACCGAAGATGCTCCACGTTTCGAATTCTTTGGCGTTCCCTCGACTACCGCTTTCTTCTTACCATCTGCAAATTCGAGTGAGATTTCTTCTCCTGATTTCAGCATCGCTGCAGATGTCAGTGGTTCGTTCTGACGGTTACGGACTAACACAAATCCGCGCTCTAATACCTTTTTATAATGATAGCTCTCAAGCAACCGCCCAAGCCCCTCGAGCCGGTCAGAGGCGTGAGTAATGCGACGTTTAAGAAGTTCTGGCGTGATACGCTCCGCACGGCGTATAAGCTGATGTTCCTGACGTTCCATATAGCGCGCCACCCCCACAGACATCCGTGCAAACAGCGACTGCATGCGTTCTTCGCGTTGTTCTAGCATCGCGCGGGGGTGGATCAAGCCACGGTTGAGATTTGCGAGTTTTTGTGTGCGATCCCGTAGCAAATGTGTGATGACAGAATGCAAATACTCTTCGACTCCATCCAAACGCTGCATGAGTTCGCTACGCACCGGCGTTGCCATTTCCGCCGCGGCGGTCGGTGTTGGCGCACGAACATCGGCAGCAAAATCAATCAAGGTGGTGTCGGTTTCATGGCCCACCGCCGAGATCAGCGGTATTGTTGAATTTGCCGCTGCACGGACGACGACTTCTTCGTTAAACGGCCAGAGATCCTCAATCGATCCACCGCCGCGCGCAACAATCAGCACATCGGGCTTTATTGCCAACCGATTGAATCCTTCGATTGCTTCTGCCACTTGGGCAGCCGCCTTATCGCCCTGTACCAACACCGGCCAGAGAAGGACTTTACACGGATAGCGATCCTCAAGCCGATGCAAGATATCCTGAATCACCGCTCCTGTAGAAGATGTCACCACCCCAATGATTTTCGGGAATTTTGGAAGTGGTTTTTTGCGTGCTTTATCAAATAATCCTTCCGCAAGCAGCTTTTTCTTCCGGGCCTCTAACAATGCCATCAGCGCGCCTACGCCCGCAGGTTCCATCCATTCGATGGTGAGCTGGTAATTAGAACGTGCGGGGTACGTCGTAATCCGGCCAGCACAGATCACTTCCAACCCATCTTCTGCTTTAAATGGAAGCTTGGAAACGACACCTTTCCAGCAGACAGCATCCAGCACCGATTGATCGTCTTTGAGTTTTAAATAAACATGCCCGCTTGCAGCTTGTTTAAAACCTGAAATCTCACCGCGCACGCGCACATAGCCATAGGCGTTCTCGACCGTGCGTTTTAAGGCGGCGGAAAGCTCACTGACCGTATATTCCGGCTGGTTATGAGAAGGGGGCTGGGGAATGAGATCCGTCACGTTATTTGCCAAAATGCTTGAATTTTTGCTGTTCGGAGCTATGGTAACTCAAGCATAGATACATCGCAACTATTAGGAAAAATTCCATGAAAATACTGGTTATTGGCTCCGGCGGAAGAGAACATGCGCTGATTTGGGCGCTCAAAAAATCTCCGAAAGTGTCTCATATTTATGCCGCACCGGGCAATGCAGGTACAAAGGACTTGGCTCAGAATGTATTTCTTGCGATTGGGAATCATGAGGAAGTAATCGAATTTTGCCGTAAGAACGATGTTGGCTTAGTCGTTGTTGGCCCTGAAGCACCGCTTGTTGCAGGGATTGTGGATGATCTAGAGAAAGCCGGAATCCCAACCGTTGGCCCTTCGGCTGCAGCTGCGCAATTGGAAGGCTCCAAAGGTTTTACGAAAGCGTTTTGTGATCGTCACAACATCCCAACCGCTGCCTATGGACGGTTTGAAGATGCAGCAAGCGCTAAGGCATACGTCAAAAAACAGGGCCTTCCGATTGTCGTGAAAGCCGATGGGTTAGCATCCGGCAAAGGCGTGATTATTGCTCACTCTGAGGAAGAAGCGTTTGATGCGATTGATACAATTTTGGGCGGAAAATTTGGCGATGCGGGAAGCTCGCTCGTGGTAGAAGCATTCTTAGAGGGCGAGGAGCTCAGCTTCTTCGCGCTGGTCGATGGTGAACGCGCGCTTGCCTTTGGTTCTGCGCAAGACCACAAAGCAGTGGGCGATGGCGATACAGGCCCGAACACCGGCGGAATGGGGACGTATTCCCCAGCTCCCCTTGTTACTCCTGAGCTCGAGCGCGATATCATGACACGCTTTATTGAACCCACCGTGCGCGGTATGAAAGCGGAAGGCAATCCGTTCAAAGGCATCTTGTTTGCTGGCTTTATGATTACCAAAAATGGCCCGGAATTATTGGAATATAACACACGCTTTGGCGATCCTGAGACGCAAAGCCTGATGCTGCGCCTGAAATCGGATTTGTTTGAGTTGTTTTATGCGCTCGCGACCGGAAATCTTTCCGGTAAAACCGTTGAGCTTGAACCCAAAGCCGCATTGTGTGTGGTGATGGCAGCGAATGGGTATCCGGAAGATTATCAGAAAGGTACGGTGATTCGTGGTCTTGATAAAGCAGCTGCGAAAGAAGGTGTGATGGTTTTCCATGCGGGCACTCGGACAGGCGATAATGGCGAATATCTGGCCAATGGCGGGCGAGTACTGGGCATTGCGGCTATTGGGTCAACCGTAGTTGAGGCACAAAAACGTGCTTATGCGGCGGTCGATGTGATTGACTGGAAAGAAGGCTTCTGCCGGAGAGATATTGGCTGGCGGGCGATTGAGCATCTGAAAGCGAAAGTGTCGTAATACACATAAAAAAGGCGCCAATCGGCGCCTTTTTTTATGTGTCAATGAAACGGAGGACTACTCCTCATCTTCATCTTCGAAGTATTTGCTAAGCTGCTCAGGCTTCACGGATTTCTCCGTCTTTTTCACCTGTTCTAATGCCCATTCCACCGAGCGGTCTTCAATGATCGGACCTTTCAAATCTTCCAGTGCACGCGGATTTTTCGCGTAGAACTCGATCACCTGACGCTCCTGGCCTGGATACATCATCGCTTGGCGATAGATCGCGCGCTGTACGTCTTCATCACGCACATCAATTTTCTCGTTACGCGCAGTTTCCGCTAGGATAATGCCCAAACGCACTCGGCGCTCAGCCATTTCACGCATTTTCTTCTTCTGCTCTTCTTCCTTTTTGCCTTTATACGCATCAGGATTTTGGCGCTTCGCCGATTCTACTTTTTCCCACAGGGAATTAAATTCGAGCTCCACCATGCCTTCTGGCACTGCAAAACGGTATTGTTTATCGAGTGCATCGAACAATTCTTTGCGCGATTTTGAATTTGAAAGGCCGTCATAATCCTTCTGGATTTGCTCTTTCACCGCATCTTTCAAGGCGTTCAGATCATCAAAGCCTAGCGTTTTTGCGAGTGAATCATCCAGTGCCGAATCTTTTGGCTCCAGGATTTCATTTACCGTTACAGCAAATACCGCCGCTTTTCCTGCCAAATTCGTAGCATGGTATTCTTTCGGGAAGGTCACTTTCACATCGAGTGATTGGCCTTTTTTTGCACCGATTAATTGGTCTTCAAAACCAGGAATCAAGCCGCCGGAACCGATCTCGATACGGAAATCTTTCGCAGTACCACCTTCGAATTTCACACCATCGGTGCTGCCTTCGAAATCCATCACAACGGTATCGCCTTTCGCCGCACCGCGCGCTTTCTCAAGAGGAGCCTGGGTTTTGTTATTCGCACGAATACGCTCCAACCCTTCGGTCAATGATTTTTCATCAGCTTCCGCTTTCCATACTTCTACAGAAAGTTTTTTCCAGTCAATGCTTGGCACTTCTGGGAAAATCTCGAATGCTGCTTTGTATTCGAGGTCTTTATCTTCATCAAAAGAAGTCACTTCGATCTTTGGCTGGAGTGCTGGACGAATGCCTTCTTTTTGGAATAAATCGCGTGAAGTGCGAGCCACAAGGCTCTCAAGCACATCACCTAATAATTCTTTCCCATGCTTTTTCTTGACCAACGCTAACGGCACTTTTCCTGCGCGGAAGCCTGGCATTTTGATCTTTTTGCTGAATTCCTGAAGGCGCTTATCCATCTCTTCACGGACGGCACCGGCCACTACCGTGATTTGATACTCGCGCTTTAAGCCTTCTTTTTTCAATTCTTTAATCTGCATGGAAACGCCCGCCTTCACATTATGATATACTGATAAATATTGGTGCGGATGGAGGGACTTGAACCCCCACGCCTTGCGGCACTAGAACCTAAATCTAGGGTGTCTACCAATTCCACCACATCCGCTAAGCCTTGAAACTAAAGGCAACCCTCTCCTTCCTGTTCTAAAAGGGTAAGGAGAGGGCGCCAAATTAACCATATTTATATGCCTATTGCAAGGTATTTTCCTGCCTTTAGTAAAACAGTCGTACGGCGATAAAGGCAAAGAAAATTCCGACGAGATAGATCGCGACGGATATCCAATAACTAACAGCGCTTATCCGTCGTAAGCGCATACAGGCTTTGGCAGCCAGAGGATCGATCGGGCACGGGGCATTGCGCTGGAAGTAGCGCCATATCCCAGTCGCCAGGAGCACACTCCCCGCTATCCCAAAAACTAAAGGTTTATGCTCGGATAAGGCCACCAACCAGCCTGCATTCGATACAAACCCTGCCAGGGTTGCACCCATCCCAAGCGTTACGAATAACGCTGGGAGGGCACAACAGACGAGAGTTCCCATCGAGGTAAACAGGCTTAAAAACGGCATAACCGTCTGTTTCCATAACGAAGAGGACATTATAAGACTCCTTATCGGGTGATGGATACAACGTTATAGCCTGCATCGGTAATGAGCCCAGTTAGCGTCGCATCATCGATATCCATCCCCTTCTTCAAGCCCACACTCACCTTTTTGGTGGTGAGGTTAACATCAATGCCACTGACCTCTTCGCGCTGCATGAAGAGCTTCTCCAATGACCGCGCGCAAAAATCACAGACGAGTCCGTTAACATCGACGGTCACGGTATGGTCCGCTCCTTCAATGCTTGGAACCTTTCCCTGCTTATCGGTATCGGATAACTCTTTATGATCTGGGGTGTGATGCGCATAGGCGGGAGCCGCACAACCCACCGCTATTGCTGCCATTACCAACATTCCGTAGATAAATACTTTCGTCATAGTCATTCTCCTTGATTTAAAATCCATAGGTTACATTCAGTAATACATCTTTTTGGTCACTCACCCCCACTTCTACCAATGCAGAGCCTTTAAACAGGCGCACCAACGGAGTTACGGTAAAGACATCTTCCATTCCGGGCTTATGGTCGAATTGGACCATGAACCAGGTATGGAGTGCGCCGTATTCCGCAACATAGGGGGCAATGCCAAGTCTTCCCCGCTCAGTAAACGATTGGTCGATGTCCCCGGCATAGGTCAGGCGGTTTTCGTAGGACACAAAAAACCTCCGATCCTCCCAATCCGCTATAATACCCGTAAAGCCCGCGGCTTGGGCTTTCCCATCGTACGTACCAAAATCGCTATAGGCCACGCCCGCACCTGAGGAAAGATAGAGGTTCCCTTGTGAGTCGGGATTATTCCAGCGATAGAGCAAATTATTTAACCCCACCCCATGGAATTGCCATTCCTTCTCATTCCAATATTCGCCCTTATAACCCACCGAATATTTGGCTGTCGGTGAATAATTGAGTAGCAGGGAATGTCCATCCCCATCATTCATTTGCATGGCCATCCAGCCGCCGGCATACGATACCGGACGGGCATAGACAGGTGCAGCTCCTAATCCCAGCAGCAATGCAGGAAATAGGACGTAAAACATCAGCCGCATGGCTTTCCTCCTAATAAAAATTCTAATAAAAACAGGATCTTTATACAGAGAGTGATTTAGGAGGAGTTAACGGGACATCATCCACACGGGATACAAGCGCTGCGCCTGGGCTAAGTGGATGGGTAATTGAACGGACAGAAAGTGTGATTACACCTTCAGACACTGGAGGATAAAATGTGTTTGACGAGAGGCTCATCACACACTGACAGCTCTTTTCACAGCAAGGTTTAGCCGGGAGAGAGGTTTTCTCCACTGTGGAAGCTTTCGCCGCCATCTCCGCGCAATGGGGTTGGGAGGTTTGTTCTGCTTTTGCCAGCATAGGCATAGCGGCAGCATAGCTTGGCAACACGAAGCCTGTCACAAAGGCCATGATAAACAAAAAGATAGAGAGTCGCTTTAGAATCAACATAGTTTTATATTATCATAATGCGATAGCAACAGCAAGCGCATGGGATAAATATTTAATTTGCTTACCATCTCTAAAATAAGGCAAATCATCTCTTAAGATCGCAAGGAAAATTTTTCTTTCATTCTTGCACTTGTCGCAAGGTGCTTCTTTACGTTATACTTCGCCTATATCTCCTACAACCCGGAACCACTCACATGACCAAGCACAAACCCCGTCTCTTTGCCGTTTTGGATTTAGGCAGCACCAAAATCGCCTGCTTTATCGCGCAAATCAACCCGGCACGGCAGCTGGAAGTGATCGGGATCGGGCACCAGGTTTCCCAAGGGATTCGGGCAGGCGTGATTACCGATATTCGTGCTGCGGAAACTGCAATTCTCTCTGCTGTGCATGCTGCGGAACAGATGGCGGATGTGAATATAGAACAGGTTTATGTAAGTATTTCAGGTAGTAAAGTGGCTTCCCATACGGTGTCGGTGGAACAGCAAATCCAGGGTCGGGAAATTACCCCTCGGGATATCGAGCGCATTATCCAGGAAGGATATGGACGATTCTCAGAAGGAAATCAAGAAGTTGTCCACTGTTTGCCTGTTGATTATGTGCTAGATGGCGAAACGGGCATCAGTGACCCCAGAGGTATGTTTGGGGATGTGCTTACCACACGAATGCATACCGTTACCACCACTTCAACTTCTCTTTTAAATATCACCAATTGCCTGGCGCGCTGCCAGTTGGATATTGCAGAATGTATCGTTTCTCCTTATGCCTCGGGACTAGCTTGTCTTACCGATGACGAGCGGCATTTAGGCGCAACATTGCTGGATATGGGCGGTGGGCATACCTCGATTTCCGTATTCCGTGATGGGGATATGATTCATACTGATAGTGTGGGCTTGGGCGGAATCCATGTAACCAGCGATATTGCCTGGGGATTATCCACTAATTTAGCAAGCGCTGAGCGGATTAAAACACTTTATGGGAACCTCATCCAAGCCGATGTGGATCGTCGTGATATGATTGAAGTGCCGCAAATGGGCGAAGAAGAAGTCGAAAGCCGGCAGTTTTCCCGTGTGGAACTCGGCGATATCTTACGTCCACGGGTCGAGGAAATTTTTGATCTCGTGAAACGCCGATTGGAAACCAGAGGCATTGATCGTAGAGCCTTGGGACGTATCGTCTTAACCGGCGGTGCAAGCCAGTTAGGCGGCATGAAAGAGCTTGCGAGCTACATGTTTAATAAGCAGGTGCGCGTGGCCGCTCCTCGTCCGCTTCCAGGCCTGGCCGAGAGCACCAAAGGTCCTGCGTTCTCGACTTCTGTGGGGATTTTACAGTATGTTGCGGACAAAACTGATGACATGACCTACACTAATCCAACTGCAGGTTTAAGCGGAAAGACCGTAAACCGGATGATGGGCTGGATTAAAGAAAATTTCTGATATACAAGACATTGAAAATTGTGCAATATACCCTTCGCATTTTGAGAAGTGCCAAGGGCCGCCAAAGACGCATCACACTAATACGCTAGGAGATAGACCATGAGCCTGAATTTACAACTTCCCGCATCACAGGATTTTAATCCAAAAATTACGGTGTTTGGTGTTGGAGGCGCAGGCGGAAACGCGGTCAATAATATGATTACCTCCAACCTACAAGGCGTTAGCTTTGTGGTGGCGAATACGGATGCACAGGCTCTGGAATATTCCAAAGCGGATCACCGCATCCAATTGGGTGATAACATCACGCGCGGCTTAGGCGCTGGCGCTTCTCCGGATATCGGATCTGCTGCAGCAGAAGAATCAATCGGACGTATTTTAGAGCATTTGGCCGATCCGAACATGGTGTTTATCACCGGCGGAATGGGCGGTGGTACGGGTACCGGTGCAGCTCCTGTGATTGCAAAAGCGGCGCGCGAGCAAGGTATCCTGACCGTTGGTGTGGTGACCAAGCCTTTCCATTTTGAAGGCGCACACCGCATGAAAATCGCGGAACTCGGGATCGAAGAACTCCAACGTTATGTGGATACGCTGATCGTTATCCCAAACCAGAATCTTTTCCGTATCGCAACCGAAAAAACAACGTTTGCTGATGCGTTTAAACTTGCCGATAACGTACTCCATTCGGGCGTTCGTGGCGTGACTGATCTTATCATGATGCCAGGTCTCATTAACCTGGATTTCGCGGATATCCGCACCGTCATGACTGAAATGGGCAAAGCAATGATGGGCACTGGTGAAGCTGAAGGTGAGAACCGTGCGATGGTGGCAGCAGAAGCGGCTATTTCTAACCCACTACTTGATAATGTCTCGATGAAAGGTGCACGCGGCGTACTGATTAACATCACCGGCGGTGGCGATATGACACTGTTCGAAGTGGATGAAGCAGCAAACCGCATCCGTGAAGAAGTCGAAGTGGATGCGAATATCATCTTCGGTTCAACCTTCAATGAAGCAATGGATGGCAAAATCCGCGTATCTGTGATTGCGACAGGAATTGAACCTGCAGGCGGTAGCACAAGCCGTACGCCAAATACACGCCACCCTGCAAAAGCTCAAGCGGCAGCACCGGTACAACAAACAGCATCTCAACGTCAGGCACAAATAAATGCTTCACGTCCTATCCAACAAGAACGCGAAGTATATGAATCTCCACGTCACGCAGCGGTGCAAAACACCCCTTCCCGTGCAGTAGAGCAATTCCTTGATGAAGAAGAGGAAGAAGACGAGACAGAAACCTCTTCCCGCCCTGGCGTTTATACAAATGCCCTCGGCAAAGCTTCCTTCATTCCTCCTTCTCCTGTTGAGCCAGAAGGCTATGATGATCCAGCGTATGCGCAAAGCGAATACGAAGAAGAAACCGATGAAGACGATGCTGATTTTGAAGAATATGATGAAGCTTCTGAAGGTGATGAAAATCAATCGGGAAGTTTCTTTGATCGTATGACCGGCGGGCGTTTTAAGGGAGATAAAGTCTCTTCATCCGTCATGGAATCTCCTGTGCGCCAATCTGAGCCTAGAACACGCCCTTCCCGACCAGAACAAGAGAAAGTCCTGGTGGAAGAAACGACAGGTGGCGATTACAAAGACGACCTCTTTGATATCCCGGCATTCTTACGTCGTAAAAATACCAATTAGTATTATCCTATAGCAGGTTACTATGACCACCGTGCGATGCCGCTCTTCGTTTTTTTCAACTCAAAAAGGTATTTCCCTCTTGGAACTTTCCATCGTGCTGGTCATTATTGGCCTTGGGATCAGCGGTGTATTAGCGGGAAGGCACTTATTGCGCCAATCGGAACTCCAGGAAGTCATTAAGGAAATCGCTAGCTTGCGGGGTCAAGTGTTGGCATTCCGCGATAAATACGGTGCAGCTCCCGGCGATATCAGCACAGCCACGCTCCATTGGACTTCCGGCACAGCAAACGGCAATGGTGATGGACATATCACCAACAGTGGCGGCCCTACGGGCAATGAAAATTTCCGGGCATGGCAGCATCTCGTACTCGCACAGCTGATGGAAGGTGGCTATACGGGAGCAGCCGTCTCTGGGGGCAATGACTACGCGGTTTTTGGCACAAACGTGCCCGTTTCTACCCTTAATAGCGGTGGCGCAGGATATTACCTCGATTACGCCTCCTGGTATTCATTGGCAAGCGGTGATGCTATTGTGCTTGGCGGATCAAAGCTCAATGATAAGCCGCTGAATTCTGCCCTCACCCCCGAAGATATGGCAAACCTTGATCGGAAACTGGATGATGGCCAACCACGAAGCGGCATTGTGATTGCCGATAGCGGTGCGGATGCTCCTGCGAATTGTGATACCGGCACTCCGCAGATCTATAACTTTGCCAACAAAGAACTCTCCTGCCGCTTGATCTATTTTTATCCTTTAAATGACTTTACCCCTTAATAAGGAGGGGTTATGCTTGGGCGCTATCGATAATAACGTCCTTGAGCCCATAACCGTGCACACAGCGCTCCCTGCAGAAACCTCCTCTTTTTATCTCCTTTCCCGGCTATTCCGGGATTATGTTCGTCCGCATGTGAAGAAGATATTCTTTGCCCTATCCTGCATGGTCATTGTCGCTAGCGCTACAGCCGCTAACGCTTGGATGATGCAGCCGGCACTCGATAAGATATTTGTCGAAAAAGATACAAAAATGCTGGCACTCATTCCGATTGCCGTGATTATTCTTGCGATGATCAAAGGCATTGCGGGCTATGGGCAATCGGTAGCGATGGCGTATTTAGGACGTTCCATTATTACGGACATCAAGAAGGAGCTCTACAACCACCTGCTTTATGCCGATGTTGCACTGCTTTCCGGACAAAGCTCCGGCACACTTATTTCGCGCTTTACGCATGACATCGAAATTATGCGCTACAGTATTGCCAATATCCTGACCGGCATTGGCCGTGAAGCGCTTACGCTTGTTTTCCTGGTAGGGGTCATGTTTTACCAGAGCTGGGAACTGGCGCTGATTGCTTTTACGGTATTTCCGATCACTATTTTCCCGATGCTCAAAATTAGCCGCCGTATGCGCAAAATTGCACGCAATACCCAACAGGAACTGGGTGAATTCACCACACGGCTTGATGAGACATTCCAAGGCGTTCGCATGATCAAAGCTTATGCGCGGGAAGGCTATGAATCCAAACGCGCAACTGGCACACTTGATTCGCTTTTCCGTCTTTATGCCAAAGCAGCAAGGACGGAAGCCATCACCTCTCCACTAACGGAAACATTAGGTGGGATCTCCGTTGCCGCGGTGATTTGGTATGGCGGTTCGCACGTGCTTGATGGCACGACCACTCCAGGAGCCTTCTTCTCTTTTATTACCGCATTGTTGATGGCCTATAAACCGGTAAAAGGTTTGTCCAAACTCAATAGCAATGTGCAAGAAGGTTTAGCCGCAGCCCAACGTTTGTTCTCAGTACTCGATACCCATGCGCATGTCATTGATGCACCTAACGCCAAAGCACTTGTGCTTACTCAAGGCGAAATCCATTTCCATCATGTGTCGTTCCGTTATGGGAAAGATAAAACCGCGCTGGATGATATCTCGATTCATGTTCCGCCGGGCAAGATGGTCGCATTGGTCGGAAAATCCGGCGGCGGGAAATCGACCCTCACGAACCTGCTCTTACGCTTTTATGATCCTCATAGCGGGACCATCACGATTGACCGCCAAGATATCCGCCAGGTGACTCTCACAAGCCTTCGCGAATCGATGGCGGTGGTGAATCAGGAAGTCACCTTATTTGATGATACGGTGCGTGCAAACATTGCGTATGGAAAACTGGATGCGACGGAGGAAGAAATCGTCCAGGCAGCAAAAATGGCCGCGGCGCATGAATTCATTATGGAGTTGCCGGAAGGATACGATGCGATGATTGGCCAACGCGGTGTGAAGCTTTCCGGAGGCCAGCGCCAGCGGATTGCTATTGCGCGGGCGATGCTGAAAAATGCTCCGATCTTATTGCTGGATGAGGCAACCTCGGCACTCGATACCGTTTCCGAACTCCAAATCCAAAAGGCACTCGACAGACTTATGGAAGGGCGCAGCACACTCGTTATTGCGCATCGGCTTTCAACGATTATGCATGCGGATATTATCTATGTGATGGAAAATGGAAGGGTTGTGGAATCCGGTACGCACGAGGCCTTACTTGCACAAGGTGGAGCTTACAGTACGCTTTATCTGCAACAGCATAATGGCATGCTTGAGGAATAAGACACAATGAGACTCAGCAAACGAATTTTGCATCACCGCATTACGCAAAGTATTTTGTGCCGTTTTCTTTATGGCTATATCCTTTTTTGTCATCATACCACCCGTTGGATTGTAGTAGGACGCGACCGGCTCGATGCCCTTGCTGCGACAAATACGCCGATTGTTATGGTCTTCTGGCATGGCAGGCTTTGCATGATCCCCAATATTTGGCCAAACCATTTTCCGCAAATGAATGTCGTTGTTTCATTCCATCGGGATGGCGAGATGATTGGGAGTATAATACGTTATTTTGGATTTAATCTTATACGCGGCTCCACGGGCAAACAAGGCGCGCTTGTGGCCTTCCGAGAAAGTGTCCGGAAACTTAAAAACGGGGAAGCTTTAGGTTTCACTCCCGATGGCCCACGAGGCCCACGTATGCATGCTGTCACTACCGGCGTTGTGGAGATAACCCGCAACACAGGAGCAACATTGATGCCCGTTACCTTCTCAACTTCGCGCTGCAAAATATTCAAAAGTTGGGATCGTTTCATGCTGCCGTTGCCCTTCGGACAGGGAACGTTTATATATGGAAATACGATTACTCCTTCCGTGGATGCAACACGCGAACAAGTTGAAGTGTATCGTCAACAGCTAGAAGACGAATTAAACCGCATTACCCATCAGGCCGATGCCGCCATGGGTATTACTCCCATCAAACCCGCAGAGCCTTTGGTTTAATATGCCACTTTTTTTTCTCTATCGCTGGCTTACTGTTTTGGGTACTCCCTTGATTCGGGTGTATCTTGCACATCGCCTTAAAAAAGGAAAAGAAGATCCCACACGATCCCATGAACGGATAGGTGTGCCCTCGCTGCCAAGACCCGAAGGAATGCTTGTATGGATGCATGCAGCGAGCATGGGGGAAACTATTTCCGTTCTTCCGCTGATTACTGAATTGCTAAAGCGTAACCCGCAGCTTTCGTTGCTGCTTACTACCGGCACCGTGACTTCCGCCGCACTTGCGAAAGAACGTTTGCCTGCGCGTGCGATACATCAATATATCCCCGTCGATATACCTTCTTATGTCGAATCATTCGTTGCCCACTGGAAGCCCAATCTTGCCGTGTGGGTGGAATCGGAATTCTGGCCAAACCTCATGATGGCAACACGCAAGCAATCGCCGATGATACTTTTAAATGCCCGTATCTCTGATAATTCTTTCGTGCGCTGGCAGCGCTATGGAGGCCTGTGCCGCACCATTCTCTCATGCTTTAGTTTATGCCTTCCGCAAAGCCCACAGGATGAAGAACGCTTACAAGTGCTTGGCGCCCCGAGAGTGCGTTTTATTGGGAATCTTAAAGACGATGCACCACCGCTTCCTTTTGATGCACAAGAACTTAAACGGATGCAGCAGTTATTACACGACCGTCCTTTGTGGCTTGCCGCGAGCACGCATTCGGATGAAGAAACGCAATGTGCGGCAACGCACCAAAAGCTTAAAGTAGATTATCCTGGCCTCTTGACGATTATTGTCCCCCGTCATGCGCGGCGTGGGGAAGAGATTGCAACAACGCTCACCGCGCAAGGATTCTCGGTAGCATTACGTTCTAAACAGGATACTATTACGCCCGAAACGGATATTTATCTCGCCGATACGATGGGAGAACTGGGCCTGTTTTACCGGCTTGCGCAACTTGTGTTTATCGGTGGATCCTTGATTCCGCATGGTGGGCAGAATCCGCTTGAAGCCGTGCGCTTAGGGGCTGCGGTCATCCTTGGACCCCATATGGAAAATTTTGAGCAAATGACCTCCGAACTCGCCGAGTTGAATGCGGCCTTACGGGTTAATAGCAAGGAGGGTCTATATACGGCACTCTCGCTGCTTCTGTCGGATGGTCAAAAACGTGTTACATTGGCAGAAAATGCGCTTAAACTGATGAAACAAAAAAACGGCATCGTTGCAACCACTGCACAGGCGCTTTCTCCTTTTATACTTTCTCCATCCCACACATTATCGGCACATGAGAGCACCAAATTTTTGGCAGTCTAACTGCTCCCTTTTGTCCACATTGTTGCTGCCGCTTTCGTCGGTATATGGAGCTATAAGCTCCTTACGTCATTGTATCACCTCACCTTACCGTGCAAGCGTTCCGGTCATCTGCATCGGTAATGTCACGATGGGAGGTGCTGGCAAAACCCCCGCCGCAATCGCGATTGCTCAGCAACTCATTACGGACGGCAAGAAACCCGTCTTCTTAAGCCGGGGCTATGGTGGAACCGTGAGAGGCCCACTTCAGATGGATCCTCGCGCACATACGGCTGATGAGGTGGGCGATGAGCCATTACTCCTCGCACGCACGGCACCAGTTATTATTTCCCGCGATAGAGTTGCAGGCGCTAAGGCCGCGATTGCAGCAGGAGCGGATGTTATCCTGATGGATGATGGCTTCCAGAACCCTACGCTTTACAAGGATCGCCATATTCTCGTGATGGATGGAACATTGCGATGCGGGAATGGTCGCCTATTTCCCGCAGGCCCATTGCGTGAATCGCTTAGCAATGCGCTTAAACGCACCGATATGGTATTATGGGTCGGGAATCCTGATGCGCATGATCCGATGGTTGCGTCCATCCAAAACGCTCAGATTCCTCTTATTCCTGCCCGCATTACGGTCGATACGCTGCCCTCCACCCACCAACCGTATCTTGCCTTCGCAGGAATTGGGTATCCGGAAAAATTTTTCCGCACGCTAGAACAATCTAATGTTCATTTAGTGGATACGGTTTCTTTTCCCGATCATTACCGCTACACTGCCTCCGATATTACACGTTTGCGACAAAAAGCTGCGGCTCTTAACGCAACTCTGATTACAACTGAAAAAGATTATGTGCGCTTAGCCCTTCCGTTACGGGAAGGGATTGCCACATTGCCCATCCGAATGGTATGGGATGGCACGTTAGACATATTCAACGTATAGAGGCCGAATGCTACGCCTATTCCTTCACTTGCGTTATTTACTCGAAGCTGCGGCGGCGGTACTGCTGTTTGGGATATTTGGAGCTTTGCCGTTCCCACTTGCCTCACGTATTGGCGGGATGATTGGCAAAGCCGTTGGGCCGCTCTTAAGCGTCACACGCATCGCTCGCCGCAACCTTGCACGCGCGATGCCGGAGTTATCTGAACATGAAATTAACCGCATCGTCCTTGGTATGTGGGAACATTTAGGCCGCGTTGTTGGAGAAATTCCGCATGTAGCCCGGATGGATTCCACCACATTCCAACGCTATGTCACCTTTGTAAATGGGGAAGCTTTAATCCCATTAAAGGAACATGGAGGATTTTGTGTTTCCGGACATTTTGGGAATTGGGAACTGTCTCCGCGTGTCGCGAAAGAATTCGGTCTTCCCTTAGCGCTCGTTTATCGTTCTTCGAATAATCCGTATGTGGATTCCTTGATCCAATGGATGCGCGGACATTTCCAAATCCGTGGCATCCCAAAAGGAGCAAAAGGTGCCAAATCCTTGCTTGCTTCAATCCAGGCGAAAGAAGTGATCGGTATACTCGTGGACCAAAAAATGAATGATGGCATTCCCATTCCGTTTTTTGGTATGGATGCGATGACTGCCCCTGCGGTCGCAAATTTGGCAATACGTTACGGCCGGCCGATTGTCCCGACCCGGATTGTTCGCACGGTTTCCGAGGATGGGAAGAACCTTCATTTTACCTTTACCGTTTATCCGCCGATTACGATTCCTGACACGAGCGACAAGAACGCGGCAATTATTCAGATAATGACGGAAATTAATACGGTTCTAGAATCCTGGATTCGTGAATATCCAGAGCAGTGGTTCTGGGTGCATCGGAGATGGCCAAAAGAATAATTACTTCCGGTAGCGCCGTAGGAAACCTTCCACAAACACCTCAAGCTCCCCCTTCTCAATCGCATCACGCAAGGCCTGCATCAGGTTTTGATAGAATTGCAAATTATGCCAGGTTAGAAGCATCGCACCAATAATCTCGCCTGCTTTGACCACATGATTTAAGTACGCACGGCTATAGTTCGTACAGGCCGGACAAGTGCAGGTTTCATCCAAAGGTTTAGGATCATCTTTATGCACGGCATTAAGGATATTCACCGGCCCATCCCAGGTAAACGCCTGGCCGTTGCGGCCTGAACGCGTTGGCAGCACGCAATCGAACATATCCACGCCACGCACTACCGCACCAACGATATCATCCGGCTTTCCAACTCCCATCAGGTAACGCGGGCGGTCTTCCGGCAACATCGGTACGGTATAATCCAGCACCGAAAACATCAGCTCCTGCCCCTCGCCTACTGCAAGCCCGCCGATCGCATAGCCATCAAACCCAATTGCTTGCAGACCTTCGGATGAAACCGACCGTAAATCTTTATAGACACTGCCCTGCACAATTCCAAACAGCCCATAGCCCGTACGCTCCACAAAGGCTTTCCTTGAACGCTCTGCCCAACGAAGGCTAAGCTCCATCGACTGTTTGGCTACGTCGTATGTTGCTGGATACGGCGTACATTCATCAAAAATCATCGTAATATCACTGCCCAAGAGATATTGTATCTCCATTGAACGCTCAGGCGAAAGCACATGCTTGCTTCCATCAATATGCGATTGGAAGGTCACGCCCTCTTCCGTAATTTTCCGAAGCTCAGCGAGCGACATCACTTGGAATCCTCCGGAATCCGTCAAGATCGGCTTTTCCCAATGCATAAAACGGTGCAGGCCACCGAGCGCCGCAATGCGCTCAGCCGTCGGGCGGAGCATCAAATGATAGGTGTTCCCGAGCACGATATCCGCACCCGTCGATGCCACGGATTCGGGCAGCATCGCTTTTACCGTTGCAGCGGTCCCGACGGGCATAAAGGCCGGCGTGCGGATGTCTCCATGCGCTGTTTCAAGCGTTCCCGTGCGCGCTTTTCCTGTTTTGGATTGTACGCTAAATACGGTGCTCATGCCGCCTCTCTTTCATCGAATCGTTCCAGAAGACACGCATCACCGTAAGAATAAAAACGGTAGCCCGTGGCAATCGCATGGGCATAGGCTTCTCTCATGCGCTTCGTGCCTGAAAAAGCGCAGACCAACATAAACAACGTGGATTTTGGCAAATGGAAATTTGTCATAAGCATATCAACCACGTTAAAGTGATAGCCCGGCGTAATGAAAATATCCGTATCACCGGTGAATGCTTCTATTTTCCCCGTTTGGCGCGCCGCCGATTCGAGTGCTCGGAGCGATGTCGTCCCTACCGCCACCACACGCCCACCGGCGGCTTTCGTCTCGTGAATTGCCTGGACGGTCGCCTCTGGCACCGTACACCATTCGCTGTGCATGACGTGATCTTTCGTATCTTCCACCTTCACCGGCAAAAACGTTCCTCCGCCCACATGGAGGGTCACTCGCGCCTGCCTTACCCCCTTATCGGTTAGGGATTTCAAAAGCGATTCCGTAAAATGGAGACCCGCCGTTGGCGCCGCCACTGCGCCTTTATGGGTGGCGAACATCGTTTGGTAATCCCCTTGATCCTGTTTATCTTCCGCACGTTTCTTTGCAATATACGGCGGCAACGGCATATGGCCATGGCGCTCAAGCGCAGTAAAGATATCGCCCTCTTTGAAGTCAAAGGAGAGCAAGATCCTTCCATCGGGGTATTTTTGTTCAACCCTTGCGGAGAATCCTTCACCGATAGTAATCGTATCCCCCGGAGCCAGTCGCTTCGCCGGACGGGCAAAAGCCTCCCAGTGATGTTGGGAATGGGGGTGAGGTTTATGTAAGGTGAGTTCGATTTTTGCCTGAGCACGCATTGCAAAGAGGCGTGCAGGAATGACTTTTGTGTCATTAAACACGAACAGATCCCCAGGGCTTAAGCGCTCGGTGAGATCACGAACATGTTTATCTTGAAAACCGGAATGCGTTACGCATAAGAGGCGACTTGCATCCCGAGGCGTAAGCGGACGGGTAGCAATCACCTCTTGAGGTAAATCAAAATCGAATGCAGTAACTTGCATGAAAAAAGCGTTTAGTGAGCGCCGCCTGCTGCCGCTTTAGGCGCTTCAGGAGCGGCCTTCTCTTCGGCTGCTTTAGGAACATTATTCTCATTGCTCGCAGCTGGCGCTGCCTCTGGTGTTTTTGGAGCCGTTTCCGCAGCTTTAGGTGCAGCATCGGTTTTCACAGCAGGCGTTTTAGCCGTAGCATCCGATGCTGGCTTTGCAGGCACCGTAGCTGGAGTTCCCGCGGCTTTAGGAGCCGCTGCTTTCTTCTCTACATCCGCAGCAACACGGAGCGTAATAATTTTATCTGGATTTTCGACTTGGCCATTGCGTGACGAATCGCCTTTTTTAATCTCGTCTACGTACTCCATTCCTTCAACCACTTTACCCCATACGGTATAGTTGTTGTCAAGATAGCGTGCATCAGCGTACACAATGAAGAATTGACTGTCAGCGCTGTTTGGATCTTGCGCGCGCGCCATGGAAAGAGTGCCCCGGCCGTGTGGTTCGTTAGAAAATTCTGCAGCAAGCTTCTGACCAGAACCGCCCATTCCCGTACCCGTTGGGTCACCAGTTTGTGCCATGAATCCGTCAATTACCCGGTGAAAAACAACGCCGTCATAAAAGCCTTGGCGAACCAGTTCTTTAATTCGCGCTACGTGCTTTGGTGCAAGATCAGGGCGCATTGTAATCACTACGCGTCCGCTGCTTAATTCCATATAAAGGGTATTTTCCATATCACGCTCTCCTGTTGCCTTAGTGGTGGTGCTCGTCGTCGGTGCTGCTATCGCGTTTTGTATAAACATTGAAAGAGACAGCAATGCGGCTGAAACTAATACTACAACACTATAGCGCATGGTTATTTCCCTCAACAATTACCTAACCCCTCGCAAGAGGTAACACTCAGAAGTGCTATGCCGCATCTGCAGCAGAATCTTCACCGAGTACCGGACCAGAATTTTTGCCTTTAGCAGACACATCACGATCCACAAATTCAATTACGGCCATTGGCGCTGCATCTCCGTAACGGAAACCCGCGTGCATGATGCGTGTGTAACCACCTTGACGCGATTTGTAACGCGCGCCAAGCACGGCAATGAGTTTATCCGCAGTGTCTTTCTCTTTGGTCTGCGCCATGATCTGACGACGCGCATGAAGATCACCACGTTTGCCGAGAGTCACAAGCTTCTCAACATACGGACGAAGTACTTTCGCCTTTGGCAAGGTTGTTGTGATCTGCTCATGCTTTATCAACGCATCGGCGAGGTTAGCAAGCAGCACCTTACGGTGTGCAGATGTTCTGTTTAGTTTTTTTCCACTTAGTCCGTGACGCATAAAATAAGCCTCTTCTTTTACTTCTGTTTGGCTTGTGCCGCTCCTGTTTGGAACGAGCAACGATTAATAAGGATCCTCAAAACGACGAGCAAGCTCTTCGATATTCTCTGGCGGCCAACCTGCCACTTCCATTCCAAAACGTAAGCCCATGCTCGCAAGCACATCTTTAATCTCATTTAAAGACTTACGGCCAAAGTTTGGAGTTTTCAGCATTTCGCTTTCCGTCTTGCACACGAGATCACCGATATATACGATATTGTCGTTTTTCAGGCAATTTTGTGAACGCACAGAAAGCTCGAGTTCATCCACCTTGCGGAGCAAGTTACGATCGAATGGTAAGCTTTCTTCTTCATGCTGCGCATTTTCTTCGACTTCTTCAAAGCTGATGAAGAGTTGAAGTTGGTCTTGCAAGATACGTGCAGCCAGGCCCACCGCCATTTCTGGGGTTACGGTGCCGTCGGTCTCAACGGTCAGGATCAGTTTGTCATAATCCGTCATTTGGCCAACTCGCGCGTTTTCGACTTTATAGGTCACGCGTTTTACTGGGCTGTAGAGTGCATCAACCGGAATCAAACCAATTGGCGCATCTGCTGGACGGTTTTGGTATGCTGGCACATAACCTTTACCGGTCTCAACCGTAATTTCCATATTAAGTGTTGCACCTTTATCGAGTGTGCAGATCACCATATCTTTATTGAGGATTTCAACATCCGCACCGGCTTCAATCATGCCCGCAGTCACTTCGCATGGACCCGCAGCATTCAATTGCAAACGCTTGCGACCTGCAGAGTGCGCTTTCACAATCAGCGCCTTTAGGTTTAGGACGATGTCTGTTACGTCTTCTTTTACGCCACTGACGGAAGAGAATTCATGTACAACACCATCAATCGCAATGCTCGTTACCGCAGCACCTTGGAGTGAAGACAAAAGAACCCGACGCAATGCGTTACCTAAGGTAATCCCAAATCCACGCTCAAGAGGCTCAACAACAATTGTGCCTACCTTCTCAATATTACCACGCGATTCAACTTGTACCTTCGATGGTTTGATCAGCTCATTCCAGTTTTTGGATAACACAGCCTTACCTCTTTATATATCTCTATGACTACGACAGAATCGACTAAAACCCCATACTCCCGACGGAGCAGGTTATTATACTCTACGACGCTTCTTAGGACGGCAACCGTTATGTGGCACTGGCGTTACGTCTTTAATAGAAGTAACTTTAATGCCTACAGCTGCAATCGCACGAAGGGCAGACTCACGTCCAGAACCTGGACCACTTACCTTCACAGAAACCGTTTTCAGCCCATGCTCTTGTGCAGCGCGCGCAGCTTTTTCTGCCGCTTGCTGACCCGCATAGGGAGTAGATTTACGAGAACCTTTGAAACCGCTTGCGCCGGAGGTACCCCAAGAAAGGGTATTGCCTTGCATATCCGCAATGGTCACAATCGTATTATTAAAGGTAGATTTAATGTGTACTACCCCTACGGATACGTTCTTTTTCGCACGACGTTTTACCCGTACTACCGCATCATCTTTTGCTTTCGCTTTTGCCATGTGTCTTACCTTATGCTACTTTTTTCTTGCCAGCGACCGGCTTTGCTTTCCCTTTACGGGTTCTTGCATTAGTATGCGTACGCTGCCCACGCACCGGAAGACGCTTCCGATGACGTAAACCACGATAACACCCAATATCCATTAGTCGCTTAATGTTCATGGAGGTCTCGCTGCGGAGATCCCCTTCTACTTTATAATTCGAGTCAATCGCCTCGCGGATCGAAATGATCTCATCTTCAGTCAACTGATGAACCCGCCTATCTGAAGCGATCCGTACAAGACCACAAATAGATTTAGCTCTCTCACGGCCAATACCATGAATATAGGTAAGCGCAATCTCTACGCGCTTGCTTGTGGGTAAATTTACACCGGCGATACGTGCCACGCTCAGAACTCCTTATATTACTTGTTGCCCCTTCCCCACACTGTTTTTCTTGTTTGGGAAGACTCAGGACGGTACATGATAGGAAAAAAAAACTTTAAGTCAACAATTGTTTTTAGTCTTTTCGATACTACTGTAGAACCCGCTCAATTGCCTGGTAAACCTGGTCCACGGAAAGCATCCCATCCACCGAACGGAGCATGCCCCTGGCCTTGTAATAAGGCAGTAACGGCGCTGTTTGGCGGTGGTAAGACTCAAGACGCTTTTTTACCGTCTCAGCCTTATCATCATCCCGGTATACAAATTCTTTTTTGCCACATTGGTCACATTGGCCATCAACCTTAGGTGGACTAAACTTACTGTTATATCCCGCACCACAGGATTTGCAGGAATAACGGTTAGAAATCCGCTCAACCAAGGCCTCGTCATCCACCTGCAGTTCGAGCACGACATCAAGCTTAATACCCTTGCGCTCTAAAATCCGATCAAGCCCTTCGGCCTGCGGAAGTGTGCGTGGGAAGCCATCCAGAATAAAGCCTTTGGCTAAATCCGGTTTTTCCAAGCGTTCTTCGATCATTTTTAAGATAACTTCATCAGGAACTAATTTCCCACTATCCATAATCTCTTTGGCTTGCTTTCCCAATGCACTGCCTGAGGCAACCGCGGCGCGTAGCATGTCTCCTGTAGAGAGCTGCTGCACTCCAAATGCCTTTTCAAGCTTCTTCGCTTGGGTTCCCTTACCAGCCCCTGGAGGACCGAGGAAAATCATCCTCATTTTCCCCTCCCTTTTAAGCGGGTTTTTCGGATCAAACCTTCATATTGATGGGCAAAAAGATGGGTTTGGATTTGAGACAGCGTATCAGTCACCACATTCACCACGATCAGAAGGCTAGTACCCCCGAGATAAAACGGTACGGCATAGGCTGTAATCAAAATTTCCGGCAATATACATACTGCTGCCAAGTATAAGGCTCCGATCAAGGTCAGGCGCGTTAAGACATGGTCCAGATATTCTGCGGTATGCGCTCCAGGACGACGTCCTGGAATAAAGCCACCATTTTTCTTCAGGTTGTTTGCCGTCTCTTCTGGGTTGAAGACCACTGATGTATAGAAGAACGCAAAAAATATGATGAGGAAGGTATATAAAGCGATATAAAGCGGCTTCCCATGGGCAAGATAACGCACCACGACTTCAAGCCATTCCGAACCACCCGCCCCCTGGAAGGCTACAATTGTCAGCGGGAAGGAAAGCAATGAGCCTGCGAAAATCGGAGGAATTACCCCGGATGTATTGAGTTTCAATGGAATATGCGAACTCTCGCCACCATAGAGCTTATTACCCTTTTGGCGTTTGGGGTATTGCACCAATATCCTACGATGCGAGCGCTCCATAAACACGATAACCCAAATCACGGCAACGACCATTACCATTAACAGGAGAATGACTCCCGTCGAAAGCGCACCTGTCCGACCGAGATCAAACGTTCCCGCTAAAGCCGAAGGAAGACCCGCAACGATGCCTGCAAAAATAATGAGAGAAATCCCATTTCCGATACCGCGCGAGGTAATTTGCTCGCCCAGCCACATCAAGAAGATGGTTCCCCCTACCAAAGTAACCATGGTCGTCATGCGGAAAAATAGGCCAGGATCCGCCACCGGACTTTGCGGCATATTTTCAAGTCCCACAGCAATCCCAAGCCCTTGGAATGCGGCAAGGAATACGGTTCCATAGCGTGTATACTGCACAATTTTCCGACGGCCGGATTCGCCGTCTTTTTTAAGAGCGGCCAAACTTGTGGAAACCACCGTCATGAGCTGGATGATAATCGATGCGGTAATATACGGCATGATATTAAGGGCGAAAATGGACATCCGTCCCAAAGCGCCCCCGGAGATCATATTGATCATGCCAAGGACACCACCAGCATTACGCTGCATAATTTCGTGAAGGAGATTTGCATCAATGCCTGGAAGAGGAACGTAGGTTCCTAAACGGACGATAATGAGAGCACCCAGTGCGAACCAAAGTCGCTGTTTCAGCTCTGTAGCCTTCCCAATGACCCCGAAGTTGATATTAGCGGCCAATCGTTCTGCGGCAGAAACCATGAGAACCCTCATTAAGGCTGGAAGTCGAGTCCCGGAAAACCGGGACGGAGGAAAATTTATGCAGCTTTCGCTGATTGAAGCAGTAGAACCTTACCGCCAGCAGCTTTCACCGCTTTTTGTGCAGCTTCAGAAGCAGCATCCACTTCTAAGGTCACAGCAGTTTTCAAGGTACCACGTGCAAGAAGTTTAATAGGGCGGCCTGTGCGAGATACCAATCCGGCTTCAAGCAACTGCTCTGCTGTCACGGCTTGCGCACCAACTTTCAAACGGCCTGAATCGATCTGGCGTTGTAACTCAGCCAAATTAATGAGCTGGTATTCTACTTTAAAGATATTCACGAAACCGCGCTTTGGAAGCCTGCGGTAAATTGGCTGTTGACCACCTTCAAACGCGCCTATCGCAACACCGCCACGAGCTTTTTGACCTTTATGACCTTTACCGGAGGTTTTACCTTTACCGGAACCAATACCACGACCAATACGCTTACTTGATCTTCTCGCGCCTTGATTATCTGAAATCTTATTGAGGAACATTTCTCACTCCTAAAAACACATAACATTCTGCAGTCTGGGGAAAATCCCCAAAACTACTCCACCTTCAGAAGGTGCTGAACTTTTCTAATCATGCCACGTACCGATGGCGTATCTTCCAATTCGCGGGTACGCTGGCGTTTATTTAAGCCAAGGCCAATGAGGGTAAGACGTTGGTCTTTCTCACGAGCGATCGGGCTTCCGATTTGAGTAACTTTTACCGTTTTTTTCTTTGTGGCAGTCATTGACTTGACTCCTTCTTCTATACTTTAAGGCAACAATTATGCTGCTTGTTCATCTTGAGATTTTCCAGAACGACGTCCTACAATCTCACCAATACGTTTACCACGACGCTCTGCGATATCTCTTGGAGCGCTAATATTGAGCAATGCTTCAAACGTTGCTTTCACCATGTTATGCGGGTTAGAAGTGCCTAATGACTTCGCTACCACATCTTTGATCCCAACCGCTTCAAATACAGCGCGCATTGGACCACCCGCAATAATACCAGTACCAGGAGCTGCCGAACGCAATACAACACGACCAGCACCAAAACGACCGTTGATATCATGATAGAGTGTGCGGCCTTCACGAAGGCGAATACGTACAAGTGACTTTTTAGCCGCCTGCACCGCTTTAGCGCGTGCTTCGCTGACTTCTTTGGCTTTGCCCGTACCCCAACCTACACGACCTTTTCTATCGCCGACAACAACGATCACAGCGAAAGCAAAACGGCGACCGCCTTTCACTACTTTCGTCACGCGATTCACCGCCACCGGGAATTCGACTAACTCATCTTGGGATTCTACGTTCATGCCTGCCATATTATGTACTTCTCTTTAGCAATATTATTTATAAATCACTTAGCACTGTAAGCCAGCTTCACGTGCCGCTTCTGCCACAGCCTTCACACGGCCATGATAGAGATAAGAGCCACGGTCAAATACCACCGTATCCACACCCGCCTTTTTGGCACGCTCTGCAATCAATGCTCCTACTGCTTTCGCCGCGGCAATGTTTGAAGATGACTTCAGCGAAGAGCGCAACGCCTTATCCAGCGTAGATGCTGCTGCCAACGTTATACCTTTTGCATCGTCAATGAGCTGTGCATAAATATGCTGCCCCGAACGGAATACAGAAAGACGCGGACGATTGCTACGGGTCCGAATACTATAACGTACACGAGCCTTACGACGTTCAGATAATTTTTTACTAGTTCCAGCCATGGAAACAACCTACCTTTATTACTTCTTCTTACCTTCTTTACGGCGTCCTGGTTTGCCTTCTTTAAAGACACCCTTGCCTTTGTAAGGCTCAAACGGACGCAAGCGCATCAATTCGGCAGAAACCTGCCCAACTTTCTGCTTATCCACACCGGATATAACAATAATGTTTTTATCGACTTTTACCTCGATATCTTTTGGCAACACGTATTTCACATCGTGGCTAAATCCAAGCGCTAAAGACAATACTTTGCCAGAAACAGATGCCCGGTAACCTACCCCGTTAATTTCGATACGGTTGGTAAAGCCCTGAGTTACGCCTTTGACCATATTATTCACGAGATTGCGGAGCGTACCCCACATTGCACGTGAACGTTTGCTATCATTAGCAGGCAGCACCGCAACCGCACCATCAGCAACCGTTACAGAAACATCCGACGTATAAGACGCCTTCAATTCCCCAAGCGTTCCTTTTATCCGAATCTCACGGCCTTTGACTTCGCACTGAACGCCGGCTGGGATTTCAATTGGTAATTTTCCTACTCTAGACATCGTCTTTCCCTATTTCAACTAAAAGACTTTACACAATACTTCGCCACCGACATTTTGTTCCCGAGCTTCTTGATCGGAAAAAATGCCACGAGACGTAGTAAGAATACTAATACCCAATCCATTATAAACAGGAGGTAGGGTTGCAATATCCGTATACTCACGAAGACCCGGCTTAGAAACCCGGATAATTTTCTCAATAGACGGCTTACCTTGCACATACTTCAATGTCACCTTAAGGTCACGCTTCTGTGGGCTTTTTGCATCTTTTTCTTCCGCGTAGCTTTCGATGTAACCTTCGCGTTTCAACACATCAAGCACACCTTGCTTGAGTTTTGAAAAAGGAACATTTACATAGGCCAGGCGCGCCTGCTGTCCATTACGGATGCGGGACAACATATCTGCCAAAGGATCAGTCATACTCATCGTTAAATTCCTACCAGCTTGATTTAATAACGCCAGGTATCTGGCCAATTGATGCAAGATCTCGCAATGCTATCCGAGATAAACGGAACTTTCTCAAGAATCCGCGTGGACGCCCTGTTAAGCCGCAACGGTTACGAACTCTAATTTTAGAGCTGTTACGTGGAAGCTCAGATAATGCGAGCTGCGCAGCAAAACGCTCTTCCATCGTCGCATTGACTGATCTTACCGTCTCTTTCAAAGCCGCGCGCTTTTTAGCATGCTTCTTCGCCAAACGCTGACGCTTCTTATTCCGTTCTACAGATGCTGTTTTTGCCATAACTATTCTTTCTTCTTAATAAATGGAACTTTAAAACCTGCAAGAAGCGCCTGAGCTTCATCATCATTCGCCGCCGTGGTCACGAATGTAATATCCATACCACGCACCCTGTCAACCTTATCGTAGTTGATTTCTGGAAATACGATCTGCTCTTTCAAGCCGAGTGTATAATTTCCACGTCCATCAAAACCATCCGGCGACACCCCACGGAAGTCTCTTACGCGAGGAAGAGCAGTATATACGAGACGCTCAAGAAACTCAAACATCCGTTTACCGCGCAACGTTACTTTGCAACCAACAGGTACACCTTCACGCAATTTAAAGTTCGCGATAGATTTTTTCGCCTTGGTTACAACCGCTTTTTGGCCGGTAATAAGGGTCAATTGCTCTTCCGCATGAGGAACTATTTTAGCATCTGCCACCGCTTCACGTCCAAGACCCATATTTACTACGATCTTCTCCAAGCGAGGAATTTGCATTGTGTTCGTATAGCCAAATTGCTCTAGAAGCTGCTTCTTCAGCTGCGTCTCGTAATGTTCTTGAAAGAACGTGAGCGTTTTCTTTTGGGCTGCTGCCATCGGTTTATACCTAATTCGTTACTTCTTCACCGGAACGCTTTGCCACGCGCACCTTATTACCATCTTTCAAAATCTTCACGCCAAGACGTGTTGGTTTTGATTCTTTTGGATCCAAAAACATCACATTAGAGAGATGGATTGGAGCCTCTTTTTCTTGTATCCCACCAGCACTCGTCGCAGAAGGACGTGTGTGGCGTTTTACTTTGTTTACACCCTTCACAACTACACGTGACTCGGTTGGAAGAACTTTCAGGATTTCTCCTTTTTTCCCTTTATCACGACCGGTGATGACGATAACTTGATCGCCTTTTTTCAAACGTACTTTCGGCATGTTATAGCACCTCCGGAGCAAGGGACATAATTTTCATAAAGCCTTTCGGACGTAATTCCCGGGTCACTGGACCAAAGATACGCGTACCAATCGGAGCAAGTTCTTTATTAATAAGAACTGCAGCATTTTTATCAAAGCGGATAGCGCTCCCGTCTGGACGGTGCACTTCTTTCTTCGTGCGCACGATCACGGCACGATGAACCGTACCTTTTTTCACCTTACCACGCGGGATCGCATCCTTTACAGAAACTACGATAACATCCCCTACTGAGGCTACTTTACGCTTGGAACCACCAAGCACTTTAATGCACTGCACTTCCCGGGCACCCGAGTTATCCGCTACATCAAGAAAGGTTTCGACCTGAATCATATTCTTTAACTCTCTAACACTATCTATGCCGTTTCCGGCATTTCCACCCTATACTTCGCCGTAAACAACTTCCCAACGTTTTGTTTTTGAGAACGGTTTTGCTTCCCGGATTTTCACTGTATCACCTATTTTAGAGGTGTTGTTTTCATCATGAGCAGCATATTTTTTGCTGCGTGTGATAATCTTTTTATACACAGGATGTTGCACCCGGCGGCTGACGGTAACAATCACCGTCTTGTTGTTTTTATCACTAACAACAGTGCCTTGTAAAATACGCTTAGGCATTGGTTTCTCCTGCTTTTTGTTCTGTGAGCAAGGTTCTAATTCGGGCAACCGTCCGGCGCACCTGACGTGTCCGATGTACTGTTGCTAACTCACCCGTAGCTTTTTGGAAACGGAGGTTAAACAACTCCTTTTTAGAATCCAGAAGTTGCGCCTTTAACTGATCAACAGTCTTACTACGTAATTCAGCTATTTTCATATAATTACGCTCCCTCACCTACACGGCTAACTAATTTGGTTTTAATCGGGAGCTTTGCAGCAGCGCGCTCAAATGCGCCTTGTGCCTGCTCTAACGTTACCCCATCCAATTCAAACAGAATACGGCCTGGCTTCACACGGCATACCCAAAATTCTGGTGTACCTTTACCTTTACCCATGCGTACTTCCGCAGGCTTTGTTGATACTGGCACATCTGGAAACACGCGGATCCAGAGACGACCTGTACGACGTAAGTGGCGATTGATCGCTTTACGGCATGCTTCGATCTGACGAGCAGTTACACGCTCTGGCTCAACTGCTTTCAACCCATATGATCCGAATACAAGAGCGGTGCCACCTTTGGCATTTCCATGTATCCGGCCTTTAAAGGCTTTGCGGAATTTTGTCTTCTTTGGACTTAACATAACCTTAGATCCCGTACATTATTAGGCTTACGCAGCAACCGGTGCTGTCAGCGCTTCTCTTTCCCGTTTTGCAGCTTCTTCGTTCAGTATCTCACCTTTGAAGACCCACACTTTGAGACCAATCACCCCGTAGGTAGTATTCGCCTCTCCCGTACCATAATCAATGTCAGCACGGATTGTATGCAACGGAACGCGACCTTCACGGTACCATTCCATACGCGCAATCTCAGCACCACCCAAACGACCGGAGCAATTGATACGAATACCTTTTGCACCCAAACGCATTGCGGATTGAATCGCGCGCTTCATTGCACGACGGAACGCCACACGACGCTCTAACTGACCCGCAATATTTTCTGCAATCAAGACTGCATCGAGTTCAGGCTTGCGCACTTCCACGATATTCAAGTGCACTTCGCTTTTAGTATTTTTTGCCAAAAGCTTCTTAATACGATCCGCATCCGCGCCTTTACGTCCAATCACAATACCTGGACGGGCTGCAGAAATGGTAATACGTACTTTATTTTTAGCAGGACGCTCGATAATAATCTTGCTGATTCCTGCTGCTTTCAGTTCTTTCTTCAATACTTTACGAATATTGATGTCTTCGTGCAATATATCTGCATAGCCTGCATTCGCATACCAACGGGAATCCCAGGTACGGTTAACGCCTACACGAAAACTGATAGGTATAACTTTCTGACCCATTAGCTGGTCCCCTCTTCTTTTTCTGCTACAATGATACGCACCTTACTAAAGGGCTTCAATATTTTTGCTCCACGACCACGTGCGCGTGCATGGAATCTTTTTATCGTAAAGGCTTTCCCTACGGAAACCTCCTTCACGTATAAAGCATCCACATCCAAATTATGGTTGTTTTCTGCATTTGCAATTGCAGACTGGAGTACTTTTTTAAGCTCACCAGAAATGCGACGCTTACAAAAGGTAAGCTGCACTAACGCCTCGCCTACCCCCATCCCACGGATCAGGCCAGCAACCAAGTTTAGTTTACGTGGGCTGGTACGAAGGACGTTCCCCCGTGCTTCTGCACTGGAGCTTACTGCTTCCTTACGTTTAGCATTTTTCGTTGCCATGACGCATTATCCTCTATTTCTTCACTACTTTCTTGTCAGCGCCATGCCCATAGAAGGTACGGGTTGGTGAAAAATCACCAAACTTGTAACCCACCATGTCTTCAGTCACCAAGACAGGAATAAACTTTTTGCCATTATACACCCCAAAGGTCAATCCAATGAACTGAGGAAGTATTGTTGAACGGCGCGACCAGGTATTGACCACCCTATTTTTACCGGAAGATTTTGCCTCTCCCGCTTTTTTCAACATGAAGCGGTCAACAAAAGGACCTTTACGAAGTGAACGTGCCATTTATCTACCCTTATTTACTATAGCGACGACGAACAATAAACTTGCCCGTAGACTTGTTGGTCCGCGTACGCTTACCTTTAGCTGATTGACCCCATGGAGACACCGGATGACGACCACCAGAGGTACGCCCTTCACCACCACCATGTGGATGGTCTACCGGGTTCATCGCAACCCCACGAACGTGAGGACGACGACCTCTCCAACGCGAACGACCAGCCTTACCTTCATTGACGTTTTGATGGTCAGGATTTGATACTGCACCAACCGTTGCCATGCAATTTGCAGGAACTTTACGTACTTCGCCTGAGCGCAGACGCAAGAGTGCATAACCAGAATCTTTACCTACGAGCTGAACATACGCTCCAGCCGCTTTCGCTAATTGCCCACCCTTGCCTGGCTTCATTTCCACATTGTGGATAATGGTTCCAACAGGGATATTGTTCAGCGGCATAGCATTGCCTGGCTTAATATCCACGCTCTCACCAGACTCAATGACATCACCCACATCTAAACGCTGAGGCGCCAAGATATAAGCAAGCGTGTCGTCTTTATAACGGATCAAAGCAATAAATGCCGTACGGTTTGGATCGTATTCAATACGCTCAACTACCGCCTTAACACCCGCTTTGTTGCGTTTGAAATCAACAATACGGTATTTTTGTTTATGTCCACCGCCAGTATTGCGCGAAGTCAAACGACCAAGGTTGTTACGACCACCCGTTTTGCTCTGCCCTTCGGTCAGCGCTTTTACTGGCTTGCCTTTATAAAGACCCGAACGATCAACTGTCACCAGCTGGCGTTGAGAAGGCGTAGTGGGTTTAAAAGTCTTTAGTGCCATAACTATACTCCGGCCGCAATATCAATGGTTTTGCCTTGTGGCAAAGTAACGATTGCTTTCTTCACATCAGAACGCCGTCCTTTGATCCCACGAAAACGCTTCGTTTTGCCTTTTACCCGTATGATGTTTACTTTCGTTACATCTACAGAAAATATCGACTTTACCGCATTTGCAACATCTTTCTTGGTCGCATCAGGAGCGATTTCAAACGTAAGTTTGTTCTGCTCAGCGCCCATTGTTGATTTTTCGGTAATCAATGGACGACGAATTACATCATACATTGACGCAGTTGCTTTCTTCTGACTCATGCTAAACGCTCCTCGAGATGCTTGATACCTGCTTCTGTAAGCACCAAAGTATCATGCCGTAAAATGTCATACACATTCGCACCTTGTCCCGGCAATATATCGACTTGCGGGATATTGGCAACAGCCTTTTTAAAGGAAGTGTCAACAATTGCCCCATCAAGGATAAGCGCAGAGGACAAACCCAGAGCAGAAAGCTGTTTTGCTAGCTGACTGGTTTTAATATCTTTTAAGTTGGCTTCCTTTAAGACAATCACCTTACCTTCCGCTTGTTTTGCAGAAAGGGCTGTCTTTAAACCCAAAGCCCGGATCTTCTTAGGTAAACTGTACCCATGATCACGAACAAGCGGACCAAATACCGTACCACCTCCACGGAACTGTGGAGCGGTTGCAGCACCATGACGTGCGTTACCGGTACCTTTTTGTTTGTACATTTTTTTGGTCGTACCATGCACTTCGCTACGGCCCTTCGTTTTGTGCGTACCCGCACGGCGCTTAGCGAGCTGCCAATTTACGACACGGTGCAGAATGTCCTCACGAACCGGAAGTGCGAACAACTCCGACTTCAACTCTACTGACCCTAATTTTTTGTTATCAAGCGTAACAACATCAAGCTTAATTGTCATTGGCTTGCTCCTCTTTCACTGCAGCCGCTGGGGTTGCGTTATTGTTGCCTTTTAATGCCGCTGGGTATGGCAAACCAGGCTGATTACCACGCTTTACCGCATCGGTTACGCGCACATATCCACCTTTTGCACCAGGTATACCACCTTTTACGACCACGATACCTTTTTGAGCATCGGTAGAAACCACTTCAAGGTTTTGAATGGTAACGGTTTCCACCCCGAGGTGACCGGCCATTTTTTTGCCTTTGAATACGCGCCCTGGATCCTGACGTTGCCCCGTTGAACCGTGAGAACGGTGAGAAACGGATACACCGTGAGTTGCCTCGAGACCGGCGAAATTCCAACGCTTCATTACCCCGGCAAATCCTTTACCGATGGTCACGCCTTGCACATCCACGAACTGTCCCGGAATGAAATGCTCCGCAGAAAGTTCTGCGCCCGCCTCCAGTACCGCATCCGCATTAACACGGAACTCACCAACTACTGCAGAAGGCTCTACTTTTGCTTTCGCAAAGTGGCCACGCAGCGCTTTTGATACGTTTTTTACTTTCGCTTTTCCAAAACCAAGCTGGACAGCATTATAGCCATCTTTAGCTTCTGTTTTCGATACAACCACATGACACGCATCGATCTGAAGAAGAGTGACAGGAACGTGCTCCCCCGCTTCTGTATAGAAACGGCTCATGCCGATTTTTTTTGCGATAAGACCTGTTCTAGCCATTACGCTGCCTCCGCCACTTTAATCTCAACTTCTACGCCAGCTGCCAGCTCTAACTTACCCAGCGCCTCAATGGTTTGAGGGGTTGGAGTAATGATAATCAAACGCTTCTGGGTGCGGATCTCAAACTGCTCGCGGGATTTTTTATCCACGTGAGGAGAACGCAATACTGTGAAGCGCTCGATATGACGAGGAAGCGGAACAGGACCGCGTACTTTCGCGCCCGTTCTTTTCACCGTACTGACAATCTCAGCTGTCGCTTGATCCAGAATTCTGTGATCAAATGCTTTAAGCCTTATTTGAATTTCCTGACCCATACTCATAACAACTACCGTGTATCAAAGAACCGTATTTCCCGACGGGAAATATCTTACTCTACTTCAAAATTTTAGCCACGACGCCCGCACCAACGGTACGGCCACCCTCACGAATAGCGAAGCGTAAACCTTCATCCATCGCGATTGGCGCAATCAG
>JAJNBL010000009.1 GCA_021156175.1 Rickettsiales bacterium | reverse complement strand
CGTAATCGCAGCCGTCAAACTCGTCTTACCATGGTCAACGTGACCAATCGTTCCAATATTACAGTGCGGCTTCGTTCTCTCAAACTTTCCTTTGGCCATCGTGATATTCCTTAACTTAATACTACTTAAAATTACCAAAAACTCTTTATTCCAACCCAGATGATTTGGACCGTTTTCGGTATCAAATCTCCAAAATTGGAGCGGGTGATGGGAATCGAACCCACACAGCCAGCTTGGAAGGCTGGAGCTCTACCATTGAGCTACACCCGCGACAAACTTCCAAATCCGGCATGCCGCCTAAACCCTGCGAACTTCCACCAACCTACTTAAAAGCAAGTGGTGGAGGGGGCAGGATTTGAACCTGCGAACGCATACGCGGGCAGATTTACAGTCTGCTGCCATTGACCACTCGGCCACCCCTCCATTCCCTAGCTTAAGCAAGCCCATACTAACTTGCCAAACCTAGCCGGCTTTTGATCTGTAAAAAGCCTATTTTCTTGGGCTTCTCGAGATAGCTGACTCAGAGGGTTGCTCTTTTTAATGCATCCGCTATTATATGTCAACGGCAGAATACGATTTTTTCATAATTTCTTTTGAGGTTCACTTTTTTATCATGCCAAAGCCCTTTAAACCCTACTACAAAACCCATAAAAAACAACAGAATACCCCTTCAACCCAGCATTTCTCCGAAGAAGGGAATAATTCCCTCTGGATTTACGGAAAACATGCCGTGATGGCAGCACTTTCGAACCCTAACCGGACTTTCTTAAGCTTACTGGTCACTCTGAACAGCAAAAGTATCTTAGAAGAATATGCGGCACAGGCCACACCGCCTTTTTCCTTGCCTGCCTGCCTTACGGTGACGGATGCGGATACGATCGACAAACGACTGCCATTGGATGCGGTACACCAAGGGATGGCGTTACAAACCACCCCTCTTTCTCAACCTTCGATAGAATCCATGATCGAGGAAAACCCTGATGTTTCAGCACCTTTCTTGATACTTGACCAAGTAACGGATCCTCATAATATAGGGGCTATTTTGCGATCTGCGGCAGCCTTTGGTGCTCGCGCAGTCATTATTACTAAACGCCACGCTCCCCAAGAAACCGGGATTATTGCTAAAACCTCATCCGGTGCACTGGAAACCATTCCACTTATTGCCGTGACCAACCTTCGGGACACTTTAGACTACCTAAAAAAGCACCGTTATTGGTGTGTGGGACTTGATGGTGAGGCAACTCAGACCATGGCAGAGGCAAAACTTCGGGATCATGTAGCGCTTGTCTTGGGTGCGGAAGGGAAAGGTTTACGGCGCTTAACCGCAGAATCGTGCGATCTCTTGGTAAAGCTTCCTATATCTGAAGTAATGGAAAGTTTGAATGTCTCAAATGCCGCAGCTGTCGCGCTTTATGAACTGTCGCGTAAATAGGGCTATTCCATCTTCGGTAACTCACGGATAATCTTTTTCTTTTCTTCTGGAGGAGGTAGCTCAAGCGCAGCGCTAGGATCTGCATTTATCGCAGCGGCAGGGCTGAACTCCATTCTAGGGGTAGGAGAAGTTATCGTCCTAAGAGGCTGGGATACAGGCTTCTCCTCGCCCTCCTTCGCTTCTAGTTGGGGCAATGTCTTTAAATTTTTCTCTAGCGGCGTGACGCCTTGAGTAGACTGGGCCGGCTCTGCTTCTGCCTTTTCCTCTGCTGGAACAAGAGTCAGGTATTTTGCTGTATTCTCTTTATTAGGCTCTTCCATGAGTTCATCGGGCGCCACTTTCTTATGAAAAGGAAGAACAGAACGCTTTAGGATAATAATGGCAATCCGCCGATTTTCTGCCCCAAGGAAATTTTCGGTATTTCTCGGCTCGTTATCCCCTTTTGCGACTACCCTCGCCACCTGGTCCTTATCAATCCCACTATCTTCCATAAAACGCCGCGCAGCATTGGCACGATCCGCGGATAATTCCCAATTTCCATACGTACGCTTTATGCCCGTATTCCGAATGGAGTTAGAATGGCCTTCCACTACTATATAATTTGGGAGATAGCGAATTACCTCCGTCACCCCCGCAAGCAATGCCTTTAGAATGGGTTTCATTTCCGCGCTACCAGGATCAAACATCGGCTTGCCTTCGGTGTCTATTAGTTCGATTTTTAAGCCTTCCGGGAGCATTTCAATTTTAATATGCTCCTTCTGGGTTAGTAATTCAGGAGAGCTCGAAATAACTTTTTCGATATCGGTTTGCACAACGGTAAAATCCTCGGCATTGTCTGCCTCCCCCCCGTCACCACTGCTTGCTGTCGTACGATCATCGGTTTCCCGCTGAGTAGGCCCCGCAGGAGGAGCCCCGAATACCACACCTCGGCTCGCCCATTCATCAATACTCGCACCCTCTTTAGCTGGAGCAATACCTCCGCGGAACCCAATCCCCATCCTATCTTTGAGACCCATGGTGGGAGAGAAATAGTCCGCAAGACCTTTCAGGTTTTCCGCAGGCGTTGCCGCTAATAGCCATAAAAGGAGAAAAAAGGCCATCATGGCTGTTACGAAATCCGCATAAGCCACCTTCCAGGATCCCCCATGGTGTCCACCATGGCCGCCCTTTTTTACCTTTTTAATAATAATGGTTTGCTTACCTTTAGCGCCGCTCATTTGTCAAACCCTATGCCGCAGCCTCTTTTGGAGCGTTCATTGCGTCTTCCAACTCTTTAAAGCTTGGACGCAAATGTTCCGGAATCGCTTTACGTGCAAACTCTACCGATACCACTGGCGCTGCTCCCTTCGCATGCTGAACCAGCGCAATTTTTAGACATTGAAGGAAATGGCCTTCTTCTTCGCCAAACTTCCCAATGAAATTCCCTATCGGACCTACGATACCGTAGGATAAAAGTACCCCGAGGAACGTTCCCACCAGTGCCGCCCCAATCAAATGCCCCAATACTTCCGGCGGTTCGGTAATACTCCCCATCGTGGTGATTACTCCCAGTACCGCCGCCACAATCCCGAGCGCCGGCATTCCATCTGCCATGGTTGTCACCGAAGCAGAAATTTGTGCCAAATCATGATGATGCGCGTCCATTTGCTGCTCAAGAGTCTCTTCGATCTGGTAATGATCATCCACTCCCATTGTCATCAGACGGATGGTATCGCAAAAAATTTCTAATAATTCATGATGATGGAGCACTACAGGATACGCCTTAAATTGCTCACTCTCATGGGGATTTTCGATATCGCCTTCGATTTGGAGCATTCCCTTGGTACGAATAAGCTTCAACATATTATAAAGGAACATCAGGAGCTCAACATAGTCTTTCTTCTTATGAGGCGTCCCTTTGAACAGCTTCTTAAAACTCTTCAGAGTGGCTTTTGCAAGGTAGGCGGGATTCCCGATTATAAATGCCCCAATTGCCGCCCCCACAATGATAAGGAACTCTAGCGGTTGCCAGAGTACCATCATGTTTCCGCCATGTGCGCCGTAACCAACACCTACAGAACCGATTACAATGATAAATCCTATAATAAACAGCATATTGGCTAGGGCCTTGTCTTAATTTGTCTGATTTCTCTCACAAAAAACCGTTTACTCCTTTGCATGAAGGAGGTATGACTTTCCGTGTACCACTCTATACAGAGGGTTTTAAGAAACGGTTAGCACCGCGTACCTAACGGGAATCCTCAGATGAAAAGCTCCCTTTTAACGGATACACAGTTTAAAAAGGGGTTAGGCTCGTTTGCTACGGGTGTTGCCGTGATTACCGCACTTTCGCAGCATAATTCTCCGATTGCACACGGGATAACGGTCAATTCATTTACATCCCTTTCCTTGCATCCGCCGCTCCTGCTGTTTTGTTTAGACAAAGAAGCACAAGCCTATTCTATATTTACGGAATGCGCGTATTTCGCGGTGAATATCTTATCGGAAGGACAAGAACAGCATTCCCGGCATTTTGCGCTCAGTGCCCAGAAGGACTTTGCTTCTGTCCCGCATCATATAGGACTTTATGACCTTCCTCTTATTTCAGGAAGTGTCGCGCATATTGCGTGTAAGCTGTATCAGCTCGTGGATGGCGGAGATCATACTATTATTCAAGGAGAAGTGCTGAAAGTGGAGCATGATGATACGAAATCTCCTTTAGTCTATTATCGGGGACATTATACCCCGTTGGTCAAACGTTAAGAACTGTAACGAAGGTATTATACCATGAAAATCGGGGTTATTGGCTGCACCGGAAGGATGGGACGGATGTTCCTTGCAGAGATTCTGGAAAATCCTGAAACAATTCTTTCTGGCGCAGCTGCGCGCAAAGGCAATGCGTTTTTTGGCCAGGATACAGGTCTATTGATTGGCGTTGCTCCAACGGGAGTGGCGGTTTCTGACCAAGTAGAATCGGTGATTAAAGTTTCAGATGCAGTGATTGATTTTACTAATCCAGAGACCACACTCGAGGTGGCGCGCCTTTGCGGCCTCCATCAGACGGTCCATGTCTGCGGTACTACGGGCCTAAGCCCCGCACAATTTACCACGCTCCATCAGCATTCGAGCAAAACGCCAATTATCTGGTCCGCTAATATGAGTATTGGTGTGAATCTACTTCTTGGCTTGGTTGAACAAGTTGCCTCGTTACTTGGGGATGAAACCGATATCGAAGTTCTTGAGATGCATCATCGTAATAAAGTCGATGCACCTTCGGGTACTGCACTTGCACTCGGCGCTGCCGCGGCTCAAGGGAGAAAAGTAACGCTTTCCGACGTTGCACGAAAAAGCCGCGATGGGCATACCGGCGTTCGGCCTAACGGTGAGATCGGTTTTGCGACCTTACGCGGTGGCGATGTGATTGGCGATCATACCGTAATTTTTGCACATGCAGGCGAACGGATTGAACTTTCCCACAAAGCAAGCAACCGTACTATCTATGCAAAAGGTGCGGTCCGTGCATGCGTATGGGCAAAAAATCGCAAACCGGGTTTATATTCGATGCAAGATGTGCTCAAGGCCTAAAAAATCGTAAAGGTTTGTTAACCTCTGTAGACTACTTACACCTTTATAAGAGGCAATGATCAAGAAATCTTTTTTGTCGCTCTTGCGTTAATCCACTATCCTTATTATGGTGGTGGGATTAAATAACCCAAACATTCACAACTTCGAGGCAAATTTATTTATGTCCGCACGGCGTTTTCTTAAGGTCTCTCTCGTAGTACTCCTCATCACTTCCGGCATCATATTAATGAGACCGGCTCCCGCTTCAAGCAACGAAGATACGCTTCGTATGCTTGATCTCTTCGGGGATGTTTTTGAAAAAGTGCGTTCGGATTATGTGGAAGAAGTTTCTGATGTTGACCTCATCGAAAATGCAATCAATGGCATGTTGACCTCACTTGATCCGCATTCAAGCTATCTCAACAAAAAAGCCTTCAATGAGATGCGCATCCAGACGCGCGGCGAATTTGGCGGATTAGGGATTGAAGTGACCATGGAAAATGGCTTGGTGAAAGTTGTTTCCCCGATTGATGATACGCCTGCGTATGTTGCAGGTGTGAAAGCCGGTGACATGATTTCTGAAATCGACGGCGAGCAAGTCATGGGCTTGACCTTAGCTGAAGCGGTTGAGAAAATGCGCGGGAAGAAAGGCTCAAAAATCTTGATTACGGTGTTGCGTGAAGGGGCGAAAGAGCCGCTGAAATTCACCATTGTGCGCGATGTAATCCGTATTCGCTCGGTGCGCGCGCGCAAAGAAAAAGACATCGGCTATATCCGTATTACCTCTTTCTCTGAGCAAACAGCGGAAGGACTCGATAAGGCGATCAAGACCTTCAAGAAAGAAATGGGAACAGGCTTGAAAGGCATTGTACTTGACCTTCGGAATAACCCTGGCGGCTTGCTGGATCAAGCGGTTGAAGTGGCGGATTCCTTCCTGGATCAAGGAGAGATTGTCTCCACGCGCGGAAGAATGGAAGGCAGCATTAAACGCTTCCCTGCGAAGAAAGGGGATATCACCGGAAACGTGCCTGTGGTCGTACTGATTAACAGTGGATCCGCCTCTGCTTCAGAAATTGTAGCAGGAGCGCTCCAGGATCATAAACGCGCAATCATTATGGGTACCAAATCCTTCGGGAAAGGTTCCGTACAGACGGTTATCCCTGTTCCGGGTGAAGGAGCGATTCGTTTGACGACATCACGCTACTACACACCATCAGGACGTTCGATCCAAGCAGAGGGCATTGTTCCGGATATCGAAGTGAAACCAGCAAAAATTGAGTTACTGGATAATGCTGCAGCAGGAAGCTACACAGAGGCAAGTCTGCGTGGTCATCTTGATAATGGCAACAAGAAATCTGATGAAGCGAAGCCGACTACACCGGCTGCAACGCCAGCTTCTACGCCACCGGCAACCGATCCTGTAACGGGTGAAGCAACCGATGGATCATTGTATGACCAAGATTACCAGCTTGCTCGCGCGATTGATCTGTTGCGAGGCTTGTCACTTTTCAAAAAGTAAGGCACTTCGAGAGAAGTAAAGCTTCAACGCTGACCTTTGAGGTATAGTGCATTATATATGGTAAGCAACCTCTACCGGATCGCCTATTATTATCTTTTTCCGCTCGTACTTGCGGCGGCAATCGCCTTTTTTTCCTATAATTTCTTGATGGGAAAAGAACACCGTAGCGAAGATGCCGTCAAAAGCGGAGTTCGTGCCGTTATTGATATTGAAACGGGTGAAGTCCGCGGCAAGAAAAAAGCAACAGACCTCGTGCCGGTTGAAGCAGAGGATGACACGACTGCTGGAGAAGAACCTTCCCCTGAGGCAGAAACCACGGAAGAGCCGACACCGGATTCCAACACACCCGCGCCAGAAGAAACTCCAACCGCACCTCAGCAGGAAGAAGTGAAGGCTTCCATCCCTGTGCCTACCGCAAAACAACCTGCCACGGATCTTCCTGCCAAGGATCCCAAGCTCGAGAAAGAGCATCCTCCCGTTACACCGGTGCCTCCGGTAGCAGAAAACGTACCGGCCACAACGCCTCCTTTGAAGGAAGAAAAAAAAGCTGTAGAACCCCCTGCCGCATTAAAAGATGAGGCGCATAAGGATAAGGTTGAGAAACCAATGAAAGCGCCCGTAGCACCACCTGCGGAAACGAAAGCCGCGGCTACCCCGGATCCAAAAGCGTTACCGACAAAAGAAGCATCCGATGCCAAGAAAGATGTACCACCGGCTCCCATGGCAGAGCCTGCAGCACCTTTACCGACCGTACCAGTTAAGCCTATTGCGGAAGCGCCAAAACTGGCAGAACCTGCACCTACTGCTCAAGCACCGGCGCCTACTGTGTTAGAAAAAGAACAGCCCAAGAAACCTGCACATCTTGAAAAAACCGCTGAGGAGATTGGCTCAACCCCACCCGTTGCGGTAGCTCCGGATGTTGCTGCGTCCTTAAAAGGTACGGAAACCATTTCTACTCAAAAAACTAAATATGTCGCTATTCTCATCACAGGGCTTGGCTTAAGCAGCATTCCTTCGGGACAAGCACTTGAACTTCCTCCCGAAGTCACGATGGGCTTTTCCCCATACACCAGTGACATTGACGATTGGGTGGAGCGCGCGGTTAAACGCGGGCATGAAGTTTTTTTGGGCCTTCCTATGGAACCTCAGGATTACCCCATTAGCGATCCAGGGCCTTATGCGCTCATTTCCTCCTTATCAGACACCGAAAATCTTGAGCGGCTACACTGGATTTTAGAAGTGACGAAAGGCTATGCCGGAGTTTATAGCCCCCGCTTTGAAAAATTTACCTTCTCATTACGCGTCGTTCATCCTATCTTAGAAGAATTAAAGAAGCGTGGCGTTTCGTTTGTTTATGGCGGTGATGCAGAAAACTATTCTCTGCTTAATTTGACGGATCAACTGGGAGTACCAACTGTCGGGACCGATTACGTGATTGATGAAACCATTACCCCCTCTGGCATTGCCAAAGCGCTAAAAGATTTGGAAACGGTTGCGGACAAAAACGGCTACGCGGTTGGGGTGGGGCGTCCTTACCCTGTAACAACAGCCATGTTACGCGAGTGGCTAATGACATTAGATGCGAAAAATATACGGCTTGTTCCGGTTTCCGAGCTTCTTTCGCATAAGAAAGGATCTTAAGGCATATGGATGAGTATATCAGTGATTTTTTTGTAGAAACCCTCCCCTACCGTCCCGGTGTGGGGTTAATGCTGCTTAATCGTGATAATCATGTGTTCGTTGGCAAACGTCTCGATACGCGCAGCGATGCCTGGCAAATGCCGCAAGGCGGAATTGACGAAGGCGAAGAGGCCTCTGTTGCAGCATTACGCGAAATGCACGAAGAGATTGGCACCGATAAAGCAAGCATTCTGGCAGAAAGCCAGGATTGGCATTATTACGATTTACCCGTCTATCTTATTCCGAAATTATGGAATGGCCAATATCGCGGGCAAAAACAAAAATGGTTCCTGCTCCGGTTTCTGGGCGAAGATACTGACATTAATATTCATACCGCTGATCCCGAATTTGGCGAGTGGCAATGGGTACCGATGAACGAACTTCCGGACATCATTGTTCCCTTCAAGCGCGATCTTTATGTGAAGATTGTGAATGAGTTTAAGATTTTTCTGTAGGATAGCCTATGAGTGCTGCCGCCACTCGGCGTTCCTCGGACAAGAGGACGTTATAGGTACGACACGCGGCACCGGTATCCATAATATCTACCGAGATCCCACTTTGCTTTAAAAACGCACGCAATGCTGGCGGGAATGGTGCAATCTGTGCTCCGGTTCCCAGCAACAATATCTCAATTGAGGCAGCACGCGAAATGATGGGGAGCAATAACTGTTCTGTGAGGAGCGTCGACGTTTCGACATTCCATTCTACTACTTCTTCGGGGAATACCAGAAGCGAACCGGTATAGCGCATACCGTTTACTATGATATTGCCCGCGCCATAGCCGGTAATAATCTGCTTTCCCTTTGGAATGACAGGGGTGACATCCATGGCTAGTACCTACTTTTCTACTATGCTGGCTGTTAAATACCGACTTTCCTAACTTCCGGTGCTCACGTACCCTTAAGTACGCTCCGCTCCGGCTTTAGGAAAATCAACATTTTCCAGCTCAGCCTAGCAAAAAGGTACGTACTACCGAACATCTGAAACTAATTAAATGTTGATGGTCTTCGGACGCGTCCGCTTCAACCATAATACGATCAACAGACGTGTGACTAAGATTGCGGAGAACATCGAGGTTAAAATCCCGACGGACAGCGTTACCGCGAATCCTTTTATCGGCCCGGAACCCAAGATATACAACAGTACCGCCGCAATCAAGGTGGTAATGTTAGAATCCATAATTGTTGCAAATGCCTGACGGAAGCCCATATCAACCGCCATCAGAAGCGAACGACCTGAGCGGAGCTCTTCACGTATGCGCTCATAAATCAGTACGTTTGCATCCACCGCCATTCCCATACTGAGTACGATCCCCGCAATCCCTGGCAAGGTGAGTGTCGCCTCGAGAAGCGAAAGTACCGCAAAAACGAGAATGTTATTCACGAGCAGCCCTACACTTGAATAAAGCCCAAAGCGCGCATAGCTAATGCACATCACCGCAACAACGAGAATAAATCCAACGATAATTGCCTTCTTACCCGACTCAACGGAATCCGTACCCAAACTTGGACCGACCATCCGCTCTTCTACGATATTCAACGGTGCAGGCAGTGCACCAGCACGGAGCAGCATCGCCAGTTCATTAGCCGATTGTGTGGTAAAGCTACCGGAAATAATCCCAGCGCCGCCCAAAATTGGTTCCCGAATAACCGGCGCACTAATCACTTTATTATCCAGCACAATCGCAAATGGCCGACCTGTGTTGGCTTTGGTCACTTCTCCGAATACCTTCGCACCCAGATTATCAAAACGGAAACTCACCACCGGTATGCCATCCTGATGCGTTGCATGGGCATCGACCAGCGCATCGCCACTTAAGATCACTTCCCGTTTTACAACATAAGCAAAGGTCTCGCCTCTCTCATTTGTTTCCCCGTCCATACGCTTTGCGTCTTGTGGAATGGCAGTAGCCTCGCCTGTCACATACGGAGTATTTGGATCCAATAAGTGGAAGGTCAGCTTCGCGGTTTTACCCAATAAGCGCTTGATTTGTGAAGGATCCTGGAGGCCAGGAACTTGCAGCAAAATCCGCATCTCGCCTTGGCGCTGGAGGCTAGGCTCACGTGTTCCGGTTTCATCGACACGTCTTCTGACAATTTCAATCGATTGATCCAGAAGATTTTTCTTCATTTCTTTCACACGTTCTTCCGTAAATCCAACGGTGAGCAACCCTTGTGGGGTAACTTCCACCATCAAATCTGGGCGATCTTTCTTAATGCGCGCACGTGCTTTATCGGCAGTCGCAGGATCACGAAGACTTAAGCTCACTGACTCGTTAACGACAGAAATCCCCCCCTGGTACCCAATACGCTCTTCTTCGCCGTCATGCTTGCGGAGCGTTGCGCGGACATCATCGCGCAGGCGCGCTACTTGGTCTTTGATGTAGGTACTGAAATCGACTTCCAACAGAAGATAGGAACCGCCTTGGAGATCAAGCCCGAGTGACATGGTTTGTTTCGGGAGGTACGCCGGGATATTCGCCCGGTCCTTTATGCCAAAATAACTAGGCAACGCAAAAAATATCCCCGCCAAGCAGGTTACTATCACCAAAACTATTTTCCAACGGGGAAAGTCGAGCATTGTAGGGCCCTTTATCTAATATAAACGAAGGCCTTAGGCCTGCTTTTTGTCTTTAGTCGCTTTTGGCTTCTTGGACGCCTTTTCTTTTTTCTCCGCTTTGTCCGAACCACCGTTATCGTTGCTCGGCGAACCGGTGCGATTCAGCACTTCCGGAACGCTGCTGCGTTTTACTTGAATTTTCACATCTTCTGCGATCTCAACCGTGAAGAGATCCGCTTGCTCATCGACTTTGGTAATCGTGCCTAAAATACCGCCACCTGTCACGATTTTATCACCGCGACGGAGCGATTTAATCAGCGTCTCATGTTGTTTCATCTTCTTTTGTTGAGGGCGAATAAGGAGGAAATAAAACACGCCCACGATCATCACGATCGGGATAATCCCAGAAAATCCTGAACCTACCGCAGGAAGAAGATCATTCGCATAGGCAGAAGAAATAAACAAACTCATAGTAACCTCGATGATGGTGGTGATTGTTAAGTTCAGCGGACTATAGCGAGTTTGGAGTAAAGTAGCAAGCCTGGGAACGGAGGTAATACATCAGGATCCTTGAGTAATTTCCATAACCATTGCTTTGACCTGTCGAAACAAGTGCCCTTTATGGAGGCCGGTATGGAGGATATAATCGGCTCTTCGGCGTTTTTCTTTATCCGGCATTTGGCGTGCAAGAATGGCGGCCAGGCGCTCTTTCGTCATGCCAGGTCGGCGCATCGCCCGCATATATTGCAAGAAGGCAGGCGCCGTCACCAGCGCAGTTTTATCGCATTGTTTATGCGCACCGGTTTCGAACAACAGTGGGATTTCGAGTACAACAAGCGTACAGCCCTCGCCTTTGGCTTTTAGGAGAAAGGCCGCTTCTTCATTCCGCACGAGCGGATGTACGATTGCTTCGAGCGCTTGTAATTTCTTGGCATCTTCAAAGACAATACGCCGGAGTACTTCGCGATTCACTTCACCGCTTATCACTGCATTCGGGAATAAGGCCCCCACCGGCTTCACCGCCGCCCCACCTTTCGCATAAAGGCGATGCACGGCCTCATCGGCATTGAACACAGGAACACCAAGACGTTTCAGCGCCTTGGCCGCTTCCGTCTTTCCCATCGCAATGGAACCTGTGAGTCCTAAGATGTGCATGTGCTAAAATCCTACGCCACCAACCATTCCACCGTAATCCCCGGCGTACCTTTAGGGCAAAACACCTGTTCCAACTCGGGGCGCATTTCTTCCATCACCGTATCCACTTGCCAGGGAGTATTCAAGAGCAATAATCCGCAGCCGTTTAAACACTCGGGCTCATTTTGGGGAGTAATCCAGCATTCAATCCGCAATGTTTTTGGAACATTCAGCGCTTTTATTTCGCAGTAAAATATGTCCATCGGCAAATGGGATTTGATCGGATACCAAATCATATAGACCCCATTATGCCAGCGCTTTAAGCCTTGCTTGAGTTGCGCCACCAATGTTTCAAATTCGTCTTTCTCTTCGAAAGGCGGATCGATCAGCACGAGGCCACGGCGTTCTTTAGGAGGAAGCTGCGCACGCATCGCCTGGTAGCCATCTTCATGGAGTATGGTCACGGGCTGCGGGAAAAATTTCGTTGCGCGCCGCAGTGCTTTTACGTCTTCTCGGTGGAGCTCGTTGGCAAGGAAACGGTCTTGCACTCGCAAGAGATTCGCGATGATCGCAGGCGAACCCGGATACGCAGGATACGGCAAGTACCGCCCCACATGCTTCACCAGCGCGAGATATTGTTTCAGGAGTGGATGTGTGAGTCTCGGCTCAAGGGAAAATAATGCCTCAATACCGTCTCGTGCTTCGCCTGTTTTCTCCGCCTCTTCACTGGAAAGATCATAAAGCCCAATGCCTGCATGGGTATCGAGCACAAAAAATGGCGTGTCTTTGCGCTTTAAATACTCGAGCACCTGGAGCAGGATCACGTGCTTGAGCACATCCGCAAAATTTCCAGCATGGTAGATATGGCGGTAGTTCATAATAAGCCTTAATGGTTCCGCTTTCGGCGTTTGCGCCTATATTTTTGTACAATCCAGTCCCGCCTCAGCGGAAGGAGGGCAATAAAAAGTAAGTAGCCCGCAAGCGGTACTACCGATAAGAATCCTAAATATTTAAATCCATATGCACCAAAGATCCCACCCAACAGAAATACAATAACAATAGAAAGATGGAGGGATATTTTTTCTTTATTGAAATCAACATGCCGCTTATTTCTTTCCCCGAAAGCGTATAGCATTTTTCCTATTTCAATCCCAATATCTGTAACCATTCCGGTAATATGAGTTGTTCTAATAGTGCCGCAGGAGAGTTTTGTAATTACCGCATTTTGTAAGCCCATCAGGTAGCATAGTAATGCGATCACATACGATATGCTCAAATGCATTTGCGAAACATACATGTTGTATATAAGACCAAATATCATAAGAAGCATTGCTTCAAAGATAAGTGGTAGCGCATACTGGGAGTGCAAGGAATGCCGCCTTGCCCACATTACCAGTATGGCGGTAGTAGAAGCCCCAACGATAAAACAAACAATATAAAACAGCATCGTCACAGCAGAAAGCCACTGGTTAAGGGCTATGTTGTCCGCCGCAAGTGATATTATACCTGTCATATGTGAGGTATACTGCTCAACAACCATAAAACCTCCGGCATTGATAGCACCGGCAATAAATGCAAGCACACAACCGAGGGATTTATTATTCTCTACCGTTCTGCGTTTACCTGTGAGAAGGTTCTGATGTCGTCTGAGAATCTGATTCATGTGCTATCTGAAATACGCTCTAGTGCGACTTATTCTTTTTCGCGATATGCTTCGTACCCTTTCCATAGCAGCCATTTAAGTACTCCACAATCCTCCGGCCAATTTCACGAGGGCCCATCACCGCCAAATCTACATCCTGATGCACAAAATAATGCTCTTCTTCCTCATTATGCGCACGAACTATTACTTTGATACCCGGCTTCAGTTTGCGCGCGGTTTCCACAACTTTCCGGGCTTCAAAGGGGTTCGGCACCGCCACAACCACTGCAATTGCTTTATCAATCGCCGCTTCTTGAAGCGTTTCTTCGTGGCTTGCATCACCGGCAATCGCATGGAATCCTTTTTCCCGAAGCACCTCAATCCGTTCGCGGTTGGCATCAATGACGACCAACTCGATATGCGCAGAGTGGATGTTCTCAGAAATATGTTTCCCCACACGACCATGCCCCACCAGGATCACCAGCTCTTTTAAATTCTGTTTCTCTTCTTTACGCAAATGCGCAAGATCATCACCGCCAATCCCAATATTCAGCCAGCTAGCAAGCTGCGAATGCTGCGCCGCCCATTCATAAATCTGACGGCTAATGAGGAAAAACGCCGGGTTAAACAGAATCGAAATCAGCGCACCTGCGAGAATTAGATCCCGTCCCGTTTCGGGCAGTAAGTTATATGCCACCCCGAGATTCGCAAGGATAAACGAAAACTCTCCAATCTGCGCGAGTCCTGCTGAAACCAGCAATGCACTTTTTAACGGATAACGGAAGAGCAGCACAATCGCAGTCGCTGCAATCGATTTTCCGACCAAAATAATCGCCACCACCACCAGCACACGGAAGGGCTCATCTATCAATATTTGCGGATTAAACAGCATCCCCACGGACACAAAGAATAATACCGCAAACGCATCTTGCAGCGGCAATGCTTTTTCTGCTGCCTCCTGCGAAAGATCCGATTCCCGGATCATCATACCGGCAAAGAAAGCTCCGAGTGCAAAGGATACACCAAACAATTTCGTTGCACTAAACGCCACTCCCATCGCAACTGCAAAAACAGTGAGCGTAAATAATTCGCGCGAACGCATCCGCGCCACCATCGCCAGCAACCATGGCAGCACGCGCTTACCCACCACCATCATGCAGGTGATGAATAACACGACCTTCCCGACGGCAAATGCCAGCGTACTTAATACTCCATTGGAGGCTACTCCATCGTCCGTTCCCGCCATCGCCGGAATCAAGACGAGCGCCAATACCATGACGATATCTTCCACAATCAACCAGCCAATCACGATATTTCCGTTGGTCGATTGCAGAAGATTATGCTCTTCGAGCGCGCGAAGCAGCACTACCGTACTTGCCACCGATAATGCCAGACCCAGTGTCAATCCACTCGCCAGTGACCATCCCCAAAATGAAGAGGCAAAAGCACCTAGCACTGTTGCCGCGGCGATCTGCACAATAGCTCCGGGAATCGCAATGCGTTTCACTTCCATCAGGTCTTTGATGGAAAAATGCAGTCCTACTCCGAACATCAGGAGCAGCACGCCGATTTCCGAGAGTTCCTCAGCGATTTTTCCATCAGCGACAACGCCAGGCGTATAGGGACCAATGATGATGCCGGCGACTAAATAGCCGACAATGGGAGAAAGACGCAATTTGGATGCGATGATGCCACAGACAAACGCCACGGTAAAACCGAGCGTAATGGTGGTAATTAATGGTAATTCATGGGGTATGCTCATGCCGCCACATTTGATAAAGGATTGATAAATAGTGTGCAGGATTAGAGGAAAAAGGTCAAGGGTTCGGAGTAGAGCAATAAGAAATAACTATAGGTAATTTTTTAGCCTGTTATAACAACTCTCATCACTTGTTAGTCAGCTCAGCATTATGCCACTTCAGCTCCGCCTGCATCAATACCCATGCGATGCTACTAAGCACTAAAAATCCGCAGGTGATGGGGATCAGAGTATTGTTGTACATCTGACCGATACAGGTCGCGAGCGTCAATGAAATGACGGAAGACGTTGCACCAATGATCGCCGCCGCCATGCCGGCTATGTCTCCCATCGGTTCCATCGCAATCGCGTTGATGTTGCCAAACATGAGTCCAAAGGAGAAAAAGAATACTACCGCATAGGCCAGGAACATCGGCAAGGTTATTGTATCAACTACATAATGCAGGCCCAGAAACAGTGCGGATGCGACAACAACCGCACCCATTGCACGCATGCAGATAAAACGCATCCCAAGTCGCACGACGAACCGTGAATTCATCAGCGATGCCACGCCCAATACCAATGCCAGCCCTCCGAAATAGAGTGAAAAAGCTTCACCGACTCCGAATTGATCCTGGAAAATCTGCTGGGATGCACCGAGATAGCCGATGAAGCTGCCAAAGCATAATCCCATAGAGAGCATATAAATACAGGTCGTGCGATTACCCACCACTACGCGGAATCCATGGATGAAGGCACTCCATTTCATTGGAAGACGTCGCGCGCGCGGCAAGGTTTCTTCCAAGCGCAGCATAATCCACAATCCAATCACAATGGAATACACGATATACAGCAGGAATATTGCGCGCCAGCTGGCGATATGCATCACCACTTGCCCTAAGCTCGGTGCGATGGCCGGTACCAGAATGAATATCATCATCACTAATGACATCACGCTTGCCATATCCCGGCCGCTAAATTTATCGCGCACCACCGATACCGCCGTGACATACGGGCCAGCTACACCAAGTCCTTGGATACACCGACCGATCAGCAGAAATGTAAAATCATTCGAGAAATAACACACAACGCTGCCCACCAGATACATCGCGATGCCCGCATAGAGAATGGGTTTGCGTCCGATCGCATCGGATAAGGGACCCGCAAGCAGCTGGCCGATTGCCATACCTCCGAAAATACAGCCTATCACCAGCTGCACTTGGTTCGGATGGGTCACTCCCAGTTCTTCTCCCAGGATCCCAAGTGCCGGCAGCAGCGCATCAATGGAGATTGCGACAATGGAGATCAGCAGTGCCATGAGGAGTGTGAATTCTTTGGTCGCGATAGGATGGTGTGTGGTCATGGGGTTCTCATGTTAAAAATTATGGTTCGATTGATTTGCGCTAGCGCTCCATCGTTACTCGGCTTGTTGGCCTCGTGATCGAACAAGTTCTCATCGCAAGGTACATTATTTCCTTTTATAAGGCCGCGCTGTTGCGCAAGAGGCCTTATAAAAGGAAATGGTGGGACCGATGCGATTCGAACGCACGACCTACAGATTAGGAATCTGTCGCTCTATCCTGCTGAGCTACGGCCCCCTGGAGCAAACATAGGTGCCTCAAGCGGGTCGCATCTTAATGACTTTACTCCTTTTTATCAATCCTTCCTTTGTAACTCCTTGCGCAAGACGGATTTTCGCCATTCCAGGAACACAACCTATGCGTTTTTTGCTTGCGTTTTAAATTGACTTTTCTTGTCAATTCTCTAAAGTAATCTGCCCATGAGGGGAGATTTGTTGCCAATGAGCCACAGTAGTACGATCCACCAGCGTTTTGCGCTCCTGCGCCAACTGACACTCCGCTATATCCTAGAGCGGTATCGTGGCTCTGCGCTTGGGGTTTTGTGGTCCCTGCTTACACCTTTGACCCTCCTTGCAGTCTATACTTTCGTATTTACCACCGTGTTTAAAGCCCGCTGGGGTGGTGCGGAGCATGAGGGCATTGGGACCTATGCAACCATCCTCTTTGCAGGGCTGATCCTCCACGGATTCTTTATGGAGTGCCTGGTCCGCGCCTCTAATTTAATCCAATCCCATACGAACTTCGTTAAAAAGGTGATTTTTCCCCTGGAGATACTGGTTCCGGCAATGACCGCTTCCGCTCTCTTCCAGCTTGGTATTGGGTTTGTGATCCTGCTGGGCGCGACTCTCTTTTTAGAAGGAAATCTGCCCGTAACAGTATTGCTACTTCCCTTTATCCTGTTGCCATTTGTGCTCTTTACTCTTGGGCTTTCCTGGATTCTAGCAGCTATGGGCGTATTTTTCCGGGACATCACCCAAATCATTGGACTGATGGGAACTATCCTGTTGTTTTTAAGTACGATTGTTATTCACCCCGACGCATTGCCAGCGGGCCTCCAGCCCTTCATTTACCTGAATCCGCTTTCTTTCCCGGTCGATGCGGTGCGGGATGTAGCGCTGTGGGGAAAATTGCCTAATCCGCTCCTGTTTATAGGCTATAGTGTAGTCAGCGTAGCAATGTGTGTGTTCGGATATGCGTTTTTTGCGAAAGTCCGGAAGGGGTTTGCCGATGTGCTCTGATCGTGCGATTGCTATTGAGGTGGACAATCTTTCCAAGACCTATCAAATCTTTGCGAAACCCAGCCACCGCCTCGCACAAGGGATTTTTCGCGGGGCGAAAAGCTTCTGCACCCCTTTTGAAGCGCTAAAGCCTCTTTCCTTTACCATACACAAAGGCGAAGCGGTAGGGATTATTGGGCAGAATGGGTCCGGGAAATCAACACTTCTTCAAATGATCTGCGGAACACTCACGCCTTCTGGCGGCATCTGCAAGACCTATGGCCGCATATCGGCACTCCTTGAACTCGGCGCCGGCTTTAATCCTGAATTCACGGGCAAAGAGAATGTGTACCTCAACGCGGCGATCCTTGGCCTTTCTCGAGCGGAAACCGATGCGAAATATGACAGCATCCTCGAATTCGCGAGCATTGGGGATAAAATTTATCAACCCGTAAAAACCTATTCTAGTGGGATGTATGTCCGCCTTGCCTTTGCGGTGGCCATTGCAACCCAGCCAGATATCCTGATTGTCGATGAAGCATTGGCGGTGGGCGATGAACTCTTCCAGCGTAAATGCTTCGCACGGATTAAAGAAATCCAGGCCAAAGGAGCCGCGATTTTGTTTGTATCCCACTCATCCCGTACGATTCAAGATCTCTGCTCGCGCGCTTTATTACTGGATCGGGGCGAATTGCTTTACGACGGAGCACCCAAAAAAGCGGTTGCCTATTACCATAAGCTCATTTTTGCGCCTGATGCGGAACGTGACACTGTTCGCCGCTCAATTCAATCCCAGAAAACCGAAGCTAGCTCCGCGGAGCCCGTCTTATCCCGCTATAACCCTGACTTGTCGCCAGAAAGCCTTGTATCTTATGCGTGTAATGGAGCAAAAATTTCTGAACCCGCCTTGGCATGCGCAAAGACCCGGGAAAGGGTTAATTTACTGAAGCGCGGCGAATGGTATTATCTTACCTATGATATTGAATTTTCAGTCTATGCAGAACAAATCCGTTTCGGTATGATGATCAAAACACCCTCGGGAGTTCAGCTGGGTGGGGCCAGTTGCCATACCAATGAAGTAAGCGAAGTACAATCGGGCACGCGGTTTAAAGTGTGCATTAAATTCAAGGCCGCGCTGCTCCAGGGAAGTTATTTTATCAATTGCGGCTGTTCAGGAGTGGTTAACGGAGAACGGATATTCCTTCATCGGATTGAAGATGCACTGACATTTAAGGTGCTTCCCGAGGCGGAAAACGATAGCCACTCTGCAGGATTAGTCGATTTTTCGCCGGAACCCATATGGGAAAAGGCACTATAACAAGGGGGAGATATGTTAAATTTTCTAGGCATTGGCGCACAAAAAGCGGGGACGACATGGTTATACGAAAACCTTGCGCGGCACCCGCATATCCATTTTCCGGCGGGCAAAGAAGTCCATTTTTGGGATAAGGGTGACCTTACCTCTATCGAAGCCTATACTTCCCGCTTCCCGGATCATCTGCTCCCTACTCATAAAAGCGGAGAAATTACACCGGCCTATGCGTTACTGCCACGGGAACGGATTGAAACTATCTATAGACTGTTTCCTAACTTACGGATTATCTATAGTGTGCGCGACCCGATCGATCGCGCCTGGTCTTCCGCATTGATGGCCTTGAAACGTGCAGAAATGACAGTTGATGAGGCTTCTGACCAGTGGTTTATCGACCATTTCCATTCCCAAGGATCACTCGCGCGAGGGGATTATGCGAAGTGCTTGGATAATTGGTCTTCTGTTTATCCAAAAGAGCAAATACTGGTGCTGGATTTTGAAGATATCAAGAAAAATCCGATTGCGTTACTACGTGAATGCAGCACCCATATCGGCGTGGATCCAGTTTTCTATAACCAGAGCTTCCGCGCTGAACTTGACAGGAAAATTTATGCCGGAACGGGGGAACCTATCCGTGAAAGCCTGCTTCCGGTACTGCACGCGCTTTATTATGAAAAACAAGCCCATTACCGTGCATTAATTGCGACAGAAAAAGATGAACATTGGAAGCGCCAATCGCTTTTCGCAAGAGCGGCAAAACAGTTGCGGCATATGGTAGGGGCAGCGTAATGCAACATCTTCTCGTCACTGGAGGGCAGGGCTATATTGGCTCTCACATGGTACGGCTCCTGCTTAATGCAGGATACCGCGTGACGGTGCTTGATAATAATGCCGCCAACCGCCCAAATATCCTGACCCATCCAAACCTCTTTATTGTTGAAGGGGATATACGGGATACGGCCATTTTGCATTATATCTTCACCACCTATCCCATCCATGGGGTTTTGCATTTCGCAGGGCTAATACAGGTGGGAGAATCGGTGCAGAAGCCTGATAAATATTACGATAACAACGTCACCGGCACGCTTACCCTACTTAATGCCATGGTTGCGCATGGGGTGAAATATTGCATTTTCTCGTCAAGTGCGTCCGTTTTTGGCGAACCACATTATGCCCCGATTGATGAGCAACATCCGATCGCACCACTGAGCCCTTATGGCCGTTCCAAGCAGATGGTGGAAGAAATTTTCCGCGATTATGAACGTGCCTATGGAATGCGTTGGGGAGCCTTACGCTATTTCAATGCCGCAGGCTGTGATGTCGAAGCTGGGATCGGCGAGCGCCATGAGCCCGAAACACATCTTATCCCCCTTGCCTTACAAGTGGCATGTGGCCGAAAGGCATCGCTTTCTGTCTTTGGCCAGGATTACAACACACCCGATGGCACCTGCATCCGCGATTATATCCATGTGAATGACCTTGCCAGCGCCCATCTTTTGCTCCTGCAATACCTTGAGCAAGGTGGCGAAGAACGTTTATTCAATCTGGGAACCGGATTAGGCTATTCGGTACTCGAAATCATCCGCGAAGCGAAGGCCGTGACCGGACAATCCATTGCGTTTACTTTAGAAGCACGGCGGCCTGGAGATTCAGCAATACTCGTTGCCGATGGCAAGAAAGCGCGTGCGCTGCTGGGATGGGAACCTCGTGCATCGGGACTCACCACATTGCTTGAACATGCCTGGGCCTGGGAACAGCGTCTTGCCCTGGAAGCAGCGAACAGTTATACTGCTGATGCTATCATAATCGAAAAACATTTTGCCGAAACATGACCCAAGCTTCTGTTGCCATCATCACCCGCACCAAGAATCGCCCGCTCCTCTTAAAGCGTGCGATCAAAAGCGTTATCGGCCAGACCTTTCAAGACTGGGTGATGGTGATTGTGAATGATGGCGGCGATCCGGCTCCAGTCAATGCGCTGGTAGAGGAATACCGCGAGGCGTTTCGTAACCGGGTAAAAGTCCTCCATCATGAAACATCGCTCGGGATGGAAGCAGCCTCCAACCGTGGAATTTCTGCATCGAAAAGCACCTATGTTACCATTCACGATGATGATGATGCATGGCATCCGGATTTCCTAAAAACCACTGTATCCGCGATTGAGAGTAATCAATTACTCCCGAATCTTGGTGGCGCTGTAACCACCGTTATTCATATCGAAGAAGAGATTGATGGTGATACGGTCAGCGAAGTCCGGCGCGCTCGCTGCGATGCGTGGGTTCAGGAAATGACCGTGTGGAATATTTATGCTGGGAATTTCTTCCCGCCGATTGCATTTCTCTATAAGCGCGAAGCGTATAATACGATGCAGCGCATGTACCGCGAAGAGCTGCCGGTGCTTGGTGATTGGGATTTCAATCTTGCTTTCTTCCAGCATTTCAACATCACCCATATCGACCAACCTCATGCGTATTACCACACGCGTGTTGCGGGGCGCCATGATATTTATTCCAATACCACGACCGATGGGAACTATAAGCATGATGCGATTCGCACCGCACTGAAGAACCAGGCGCTTCGGGACGATTTGACGAAAAACCAACTGGGGCATGGGTTCTTGTTGAATATCGCACCAAGCTTAAAGAAGCTCGAAGATACGACTGCCCGCACCGAATCACTCCTCAAGCATGTCCCTACTCCGATTGAAGAATCCTTTGCGAGAATCAATATCCGGCTGGATCACCTAAACGAGCGACTTGATCGCACCGATGCGATTATCCATGCGATTTATCACGGGATGAAGCTTTTGGGAACACCTATTCGGCTTGTGAAGAAAGCAGCAAGAAAATTGACCGGCACTCGCGGCTAAACAGCGCTATTTAGTTGTTTCAATTTAGCATTACCCGTGAAGCGAAAATGACGTTTTGCGAGCACCGCAGCAGATGTACATCAAACGTACATGAGCAGCGGAGCTGCAGCGTAAAGGGCATTTGCAGCCATGGGTAATTTTAAAGTGAAATGACTATAAATGCTCGTATCCGCCACGGGATAATGTCATCGGTTTCCCTTCCAAATCCAACACTTTCACGCCCTTCTCTGGTTCAATCGTGCCAATGCGCGTAATCAGAATGCCCAGCTTCACACTCAATGCTGCCAATGCCTCGCGGGATTCTTGGGGCGCGGTAAATAGTAGCTCGTAATCATCCCCCCCGGAAAGCACTATCTCCAAATACGACGGGTCTAATTTACATAACCGCGCAGCCGCTAGCGAAAGCGGAATCGCCTTTCCCTCAATCACCGCCGAAACATGGGATTGTCCCACGATATGACCAAGATCCTGCACCAACCCATCGGAGATATCCATCACCGCTGTCACATGTCCATAAAGCTTTTTTCCTAATGTAATTCGCGGCTCCGGAAGATGGTAACGCCGGATAAGATACTCCCGTTCTTCCGGCGAAAGGATTTCCGAAATTTCGCCTTTTAGCACCGCAAGCCCAAGTGCGCTATCGCCCAAGGTACCGGAGATATAAATGTCATCCCCCGGCTTTGCACCTCTCCGAAACAAGGCTTTTCCGATATCCACTTCACCTAATAGGGTGAGAGAAAGGATAAGGTCTCCGTCATGGGCAATCGTATCGCCGCCAATTAGGATGATATCATACTGCTTTTGTTCTTCTGCGAGCGCTTCTGAGAAACGTCGAACCCAGGCTTCGTCTGCTCCACGCGAAAGGCAAAGACCAAGCATATACGCTTTGGGTGATGCACCCATCGCCGCCATGTCGGAGAGATTCACGCGTACGAGTTTTTTGGCAAGGAGGTAAGGATCAGTGTCGGGTAAGAAATGCGTGCCTTCTGCCAGCATATCCTTGGTGATTACAATCTCTTTCCCAGGAACGCAGGCCCATAACGCAGCATCATCTAAGAGCCCAAGCGCACCGGGCGCTTTTTTGGCCAAAGGAGCAAAACATTCCGCGATGATGTGAAATTCACCCATGGACGCTCATCAGAATTTGAAGCCCGTTAGAACACGTTCTTCTGTTGGTTTTTCTCAATCACTTCAAGCACTTTATTCCGAAAGCGCCGTGGTTTACTTACCGGAGAAAATTGCATGACTTCACCGGTTGACAGGCGAATCAGTATGGTTCCACGACCAAGCAACATGGCAAATGGACTTTGTACGACTTGAATCCCTTGGAGCGTACTCAACGGGAATTCGCGGTAATCGGTACTGAAGATCCCCTTCTCGACCTGTATTCCTTCTGGGGTCAACACCAGCAAGGTACGTTGACGTTCCAGAAAGAACCTTATCATCAAGAATATCCCCGCCACCATCAAGAATAGGTCAAGATAGTATTGCTGGAGGTAAGTCCCAAGCGGTATCAACGAAGCGATGAAGGATTTTAGAGCGCCAGGAAGCGCATTAATTCCAGCAACTAGCGGCTCCGCTATGCCTGGAGTCGTAAACGGCTTTCCGGAAATAATGAGCCCTATCAACAATACCAGTAATCCCAGCATATAGCCCGAACGGTGAAGTCGTGCCTCGTAGACTGGCTTCATGGTTGTATCTTTCATCATTTTTACCTAGATAATATAATAATCATTAATCTGTGCTGCCTGCCCATGCTGAACACCCTGCTCATCAATTACGTTCCATAATACGGTATCTGTAATCTCAAAACGCTTTCCGGTACTAGCGATACGGATGCCGCGATAACCTCTCACAAAACCTTTCTTAAGTGCCTCTTGCAGCAGTCTTTGGCGATCCCCTTGGATATCTTTCACAGGCTCTGCACTTAATCGTGATGGCATTGAAACAAACGCATCCCAATCAAGTTCCCATAATTTTTGCGCTGCACGGTTAGCGTAACGGAATATTGGGTCCGCTTCCGTCCCATGCGACACAAGAGGAAAGGGTGCCTCATACAGTGCCCTAGCAAAATCAGCCGATGGTAATTCTGTAAAATCCGGCAAAAGATTTTCCTTCATCCAATGGCGGTAACTGCTGGCAAGCAGCACACTATAGCTTATAACAGCAGGCAATTGAAAAGGAGTAACATCCTGCTTCGGCATAAATTAACTAGGAAACCTGTTCGATTCCCAATACATTCATAAGCTCCGCCCACTCGCGTTTGCTCATACCACTGGCTTCAAATGGCACTTTCTCGCCTTTAACCAGCTTCTTGACTATATCCATCCCTTTACCCGAAATATTTGCGGCATGGAGACGGTGGTTCAAGAATGCATCATGCGTAATCGGGAGCCAGCGCGCCAGGACATCGGTCATGACATCCGCATAGGCACGGATCTCGTACTGTGCATGGGCATCGGCACGGAGCCTGAGGAAGTGCATCAAATTATGCAGGTCCACTTTCCAGTACCATTGCGTATAGTAATTGAGCGTCAGGTTCATGCGGGCAAGCTCGCGAGCAATGCCGGTACGGTTGGGATCCAGCACATTGCCAGCTTCATCCGTATTCATCATCTCCTGATAATGGGTGTAGCATTGTTCCGAATCTTCGCGAAGCAAGCGCAATACTTGCTCAGATTCCTCACGGCTCAGCGGTTTTTCGCTGCGGCCCTGATGGTTCTGCGCGGATTGCGGCGCCAGCTGTGAAGGTTCAGGAATGTAAAATTCCTTATCCATAATCGAGTAGCGGGCAGAATATTCATTCACGTTCGCGGTACGATGACGGATCCATTGGCGCGCAACGAAGATCGGAAGCTTTACGTGGAACTTGATCTCGCACATCTCAAACGGAGTGGAGTGCCAATGGCGCATGAGGTAATTAATGAGTCCCGCATCCTGGTTGACCTGCTTTGTGCCTTTGCCATAGGATACCCGCGCGGCCTGCACAACCGCCGAATCATCGCCCATATAATCAATCACGCGCACGAACCCGTGATCGAGCACTTTAAGCGGTTCATACAGGATATCTTCGAGCGCAGGAACCGTTGCCCTGCGGGTGCTATATTGATCGGAACGTAAGGTTTCGACTTCTTTTTGCTGGATGGTATTTAAGGACATAATGCTCCTTCAGGATGATGCCTGCCGCTTTAGGGCGATAGTTATAATTATATACTCGTTGCAGTATAAAGAAACAGCACGGGGATACAATAAGGAAATAACACTTCTCGTGTATGTTTTTTGTAAAATCCCCTTACTGTCCGGGACTACGTGATTTTGAGGAATGCGCTTTGTGTTTTGTGGATAACGCGTTGCGTGCAAAAGGTCCTTCTGCCGAAGAAGAAAATTCTGCTATTTCCACAGGCGGAGCCTCTTTATGAACTTTAAGCGATTTTTGCTGTTTTAAGGATATCCTTTCTACAAAAGCAACAGGGGCTTCATCTACTATAGAATAGCTCTGATAAGAAGCGCTTTTAGTCACTCCATCTTCTTGAGATAACCCGGTTGGTTCGTTATCCTGAGGTGATACCTGCCCACTTCCGGCCCCATCCTCTTGTCTCTTCTTACTCATAACATTCCTCCATTTTATGCATTGGTACCCCATTCAACCCAAATTCACTGTACCCATAAAAACTCCCCTCTTCAAGCAATTGCGCTAAACGTTGCAACGAAGTTTTGATTGACTTTTTGGACTCACCTCCTATACCTTCCGCCTTACATAAATCGGGTTTTGATTAGGGTAAACGAGGGTTAAAAATGTTTGATCTCACAGGAAAGAAAGCACTGGTCACAGGCGCCACGGGTGGCATTGGCGAAGCGATTGCCAAAGCACTTCATGCACAAGGTGCGAACGTTATCCTCTCTGGGCGTAACCAAGAAAAACTCCAATCGCTTGCTAAAGCATTAGGCAGCAATGCCCATGTTCTGCCATGCGACCTTGGTGATAAAGAAGCCGTCGCAGGATTGATTGATGAAGCGGTAAAGCTTTTAGGTGGGCTGGATATTCTGGTTGCCAACGCAGGCGTCACGAAAGATAACCTCGCACTTCGCATGAAAGAAGAAGAGTGGGATGAGGTGATTAACGTCAACTTGAAATCCACCTTCATCCTCAATAAGGCCGCGTTCCGCGTGATGATGAAACAACGCTTCGGGCGTATCATTAATATCTCTTCCGTCGTGGCCTTTAGCGGTAACCCAGGACAGGCGAATTATGTTGCATCCAAAGCCGGCATGGTCGGGATGTCCAAAGCCTTGGCGGCGGAATCGGCTTCACGCGGGATTACTATCAATTGTATCGCGCCGGGCTTTATCCGCACTAGCATGACGGAAGTTTTGAGCGATCAACAAAAAGAGAAAATTTCATCCTCTATTCCTATGGGGGATATGGGCACACCGGCTGATATAGCCGCCGCTGCGGTTTTCCTCGCAAGTACCGAGGCAGGCTATATGACGGGACAAACGCTTCATGTGAATGGCGGGATGTTAATGGCTTAAGGGGTAGCCAAAATAGGGGTTTTACCCCCCTGTTTCGGACTTGACTCTCCAAAAAATCTCCCTAGTATGCCTAAGGCTTATTTTCAATCCTTGTGGATTAGATAATATCAACTGTAACAGGAAGTTTTTATGAGCAATGTTGAACAACGCGTGAAAGAAATCGTAGCCGAGCACCTCGGGGTAGAAATCGGTAAAATTTCTCCTGACGCACGTTTCGTAGAAGATCTCGGTGCGGATAGCCTTGACCAAGTTGAATTGGTAATGGCGTTCGAAAACGAGTTTGACTGCGAAATCTCTGATGATGACGCACAAAAAATTCTGACCCTCAATGATGCGGTCAGCTATATTCAATCCCAGGCAAATGCGGCGTAATGCCCTTAGACTAGGATTTTAAAAAACGTGTCCGGGCTTTATGGGCTTACCCATGGCCCGGACGTTTTTTTCTCTTCCGGCCTACGCTCTTATGAGCTAGAATGCCCGGACATGTACACCAATTAAGGACTTTAGCTATGAGACGCGTCGTTGTCACAGGAATGGGCTTAGTCACACCACTTGGATGCGGTGTTGATTATACGTGGAACCGTTTGATTTCAGGACAATCGGGTCTTCGTACCATTGACCGTTTTGATATATCCGACCTCCCTGCGAAAGTTGCAGGACAAGTCCCCCTTGGAGAAGGCGTTGGCGAATTTCATGCTGCGAATTTCCTTGCCCCCAAAGAACATAAAAAAGTCGATACCTTCATCCTTTATGCGATGGGTGCAGCGGAAGAAGCGCTGACCGATGCTGGATGGAAACCTGAAGATGAAGCTTCCCGCGAACGTACCGGTGTAATGATCGGCTCAGGGATTGGCGGCCTTCCGACGATTGAAGAAACAGCGATTGAAATGCACGAAAAAGGCCCACGCCGCGTGAGCCCATTCTTCATCCCGGCAAGCCTTATCAACTTGGCGTCCGGCCAAGTCTCTATTAAGTATGGATTTAAAGGCCCTAACCATTCGGTGGTGACTGCCTGCTCAACCGGCGCCCATGCGATCGGTGATGCAGCACGCTTGATCCAATGGAATGATGCCGATGTGATTATTGCAGGCGGCGCAGAATCAGCTCTTTGCCGCTTAGGCATTGCCGGATTTGCCGCAGCCCGTGCGCTTTCTACCGCATATAATGATACTCCAACCAAAGCGTCCCGTCCGTGGGATAAAGGCCGCGATGGCTTCGTGATGGGTGAAGGCGCTGGATTGGTGGTACTCGAAGAATATGAGCATGCGAAAAAACGCGGCGCGAAGATTTACGGAGAGATTGTGGGCTATGGCCTCACCGGCGATGCATACCATATCACCGCCCCAGAAAAAGAAGGCAGCGGTGGATTCCGTGCGATGCAAGCAGCACTTGCGCGTTCTGGACTTACTACCTCCAATATCGACTATATCAACGCACACGGCACCTCTACCCCACTTGGGGATGAAATCGAGTTGGGCGCCGTAAAACGCCTATATGGCGAGGATGCGTATAAACTTTCGATGTCTTCAACCAAATCCTCGATCGGCCATTTACTTGGCGCCGCGGGAAGTGTGGAAGCAATTTTCTGCCTGCTTGCGATGCGCGATAATATCGTTCCTCCGACCTTGAACCTTGAAGATCCATCAGAAGGCTGTGATATTGACCTCGTTCCACTCAAAGCCAAAGAGCGCAAGGTGAATGCTGTGATGTCTAACAGCTTCGGATTCGGCGGAACAAACGCAAGCCTTGTGATGAAGAAGGTAAGCGAGTGTAATTAATTCCCTGTGGGGGCGGAGGGAGGAGTGCAAGCTGTTAAACGCATCACCCAGATGGGAATTATCCTTCTGATACTTGGTTGCGTTGCCGGCGTCGCCATTTGGCAATATAGTGTTAGCTATTTTTCCGCACCTGGCCCCCTCACGGAATCGACCTCCGTTGTTTTTGCTCCCGGAACTTCCACACGGCAGATCGTGACTATTTTGGGTGAAAAACAGGTTATTACCCAACCGAAACTTTTCTTTGCCATTGCCCGACTTTTCCGCTACCAAAATCCTTCCAAAGGCTTTAAAGCCGGGGAATATGCCTTCTCTCCTAATGTTACCCCGCGTGATGTTTATCAAAAACTGATTGATGGCGATGTGGTGATCCGAAAAATCACGATCCCCGAAGGGCTGACGACCTTACAAATTTTGGATCGCCTTAAAGATCTTGAGGGACTTACTGGCAGCCTACCGCCTCCTTTTGCGGAAGCTACGCTTTTACCCGAAACCTACCACTATACATATGGCGACAATATACAACCCGTTGTGATGGAAATGCATAAGCGTTTAAAGGAAAAGCTTGATGTTTTGTGGGCAAAACGCCAGAAAGGCCTTCCTTTCACGACCGTGGATGAGGCACTGGTGCTGGCTTCTATCGTCGAAAAAGAAACCGGTGTGGCAGAAGAGCGTGGGCGCATTGCTGCGGTATTCGTTAACCGCCTGCGCCTTGGCATGCGTTTACAATCAGACCCTACGGTGATTTATGTAATAACCGGCGCTCACCCGCCACTTGACCGCTCACTTACCAAGAAAGACCTTGAAGTTGATTCTCCTTATAACACCTATAAATACGCAGGACTTCCCCCTGCTCCGATCGCTCATCCGGGATTAGCAGCAATTGAAGCGGTTTTGAACCCACCGACGAGCAATGAATTGTATTTCGTTGCGACTGGCAATGGCGGCCATAATTTTGCAAGCACCCTGGCGGAACATAATCGGAATGTCCGGTATTATCGGAAGGCGCTCCGTGAAGCAAAAGCACTAAACCCTGCTCCTGCGAGCGCACCTGTAACCCCTTAGGAGAGAATTATGACATCGTTTGGATTCCTTGATGTACTGATGATCATACTTGCATACTTGGCAGGTTCCGTACCTTTTGGCCTTGTATTCACACGGATGGCAGGCTTAGGGGATATTCGGAATATCGGCTCTGGGAATATTGGTGCAACCAATGTGCTTCGCACCGGAAATAAAGGACTGGCAGTGGCAACTTTGCTCTGTGATGGACTAAAAGGCGCGGTTGCCGTAGGAATCGCCCATGCTGGTGTATCTTTTGAACTCTTTTCCCCAAGCACCCCTGCCCTGACTGGCTTATTTGCTGTACTTGGCCATATTTTCCCGGTATGGCTCAAATTCAAAGGTGGCAAGGGCGTGGCCACGACATTAGCGGTGTTCTTGGCGGTGGAATCGTATTTGGGTTTGTTAGCTTGCGTGATTTGGCTGGCTGTCTTTAGCCTTACCCGGATTTCCTCGCTTTCTGCACTTTGTGCGATTTCAATTGGTGCGCTGGCAAGCTATGTATTTTATGGCGGCAGTGCGGTTAGCTGGAGCTTCCTGCTGATGGCGCTATTGGTTATCGTACGGCATCATGAAAATATCAAGCGGCTGATCAAAAAAGAAGAGCCGAAATCGAGCTTTGGGAAGAAAGCTTAAGTTATCGACCGTGCTCAGGATTTTGTGCGGCGGCTGTTCGAGAAGCTATAATCTTTTCTTCGAGAGTTCCGCTCCTTTCCTCAAGTATTTTTTCAACCTTACTTGCCACCACAGTTGCTGGAATGCGGTACGTAGAAGGCTTATTTGGATCCAGCCCTTTTGCAGCACATAACACTGCTTTGGTACTACGCTCATCCATATAGGAAGCTATATTTCCTTCGAGCAGCACATCATACATTGCTTTGGATACCTCCCCCTCCAAACCCCTTTTTGCGATTATATAGGCTAGCTGTATATTCGCATTCGATTCAGCAGCCTCTTTCAACGCCGGATTCCAGACCGGCAATTGATTTTTCAGGGAATAAAACACCTCTCCATTCGCATCTTGCTGGATATCAAACAGCTCATCAAACAAGGCATTTTCTCCTTCAATCCCCAGCCCTTCTTTAACCGCCTCGATTGTTTCCTGGCTCACTTTACATCCCGGTATCGCAAGGATGCTAGACAGATATCCAGGCACATTAACGAAGCAGGTCTTACCCGCGTTATCTCTTATATTAATGTTTGCACCGTGCTCAACCAGAAAGACAAATGCATTAAGCTTGGAGTATCTAGCAGCATAATGCAAGGCCGTCTGACCATACGAATTTTGTGCATTCACATCTGCACCGTAGTCAATCAATAACTGCATTACATCAAGGTAGTCGAACTGAGCAGCTCGCTGCAGCGGCTTTACCATATCTTCACTTAGATACCAATACTTGGTTGGGCGTCCCAGTTTATAATATCCACTTTCGGCATTCACCTCAGCGCCATCCTCCAACAAGCGTCGCACCGTTTGAACATCGTTCCTGTGAACCGCCAGTAATAATTGATCATTACGCTTCTGCTCGCCTTCTTTAGCATACCGGAGTACAAATCGTTTTGAGGTGCTATTACGCATGGTTTTATCCTTATCTAGGAATCAATAGACCAGAATACTATAAAGAATTTGATATATGAAGTCGAGTTTTGAGAAGAAAGCCTAGTCTCCCTGCCCCTGTTTTCTATACTCCTAACCAACTGGAATTTCCCTTGAAAACAGGAGAAAGGGTGCTATAATATTGGGTTCCTGGGTGTTTGCCTACTTATAGACGACCCCCATTTATCCGGAATATTTCCTACTATTACAATAGGTTATCTTCCTTTTTTGTCAACCCTTGAAGCCGTCTACTTCTGGCGATAACGTCAGCAAAGGGCGGAATAAAACTATAAGGATTACTACTTATGGCCGGTGCAAACCTCGCAAGAATTAACAAATTTGATCAGCTCGAAAATCCATTCTCTACGGGCGAAAGCTTCGCAAGTCTCTTTGAAGAATCAATGGAGACCGAGAAATCGGAAGGTACTGTTACCAAAGGGAAAATTGTACGTATTGAGAATGATTTCGTGATCGTTGACGTCGGATTGAAATCCGAAGGATTTATCCCATTACGCGAATTCCAAGGCCCAGGCCGGAATGAAGAATTGCGCGTTGGTGATGATATTGACATCTATATCGAACGCCTCGAAAACCGCGAAGGCAAGACGGTTCTTAGCCGTGAAAAAGCACTCCGCGAAGAAGCGTGGGAGCGTTTGGAAAAAGTATATGCGGAAGGCCAGAACGTTAACGGCACCATTTTTGGTCGCGTTAAAGGCGGATTTACCGTTGATGTACAAGGTGTTGCAGCATTCCTTCCAGGAAGCCAAGTGGACATTCGTCCGATTAAAGACATCACTCCACTCATGAACATTGAGCAACCTTTCCAGATCCTGAAAATGGATCGCCGTCAGGGCAATATCGTAGTATCACGCCGCGCGATTCTTGAAGAGTCTCGCCAGGAAGAGCGCGATGAGCTGCTTTCACACGTGAAAGAAGGCCAAGTCATGGATGGTATCGTGAAAAACATCACCGATTACGGTGCGTTCATTGATTTGGGCAGCATTGATGGTCTGTTGCACGTGACCGATATCTCTTGGAGCCGTATCAGCCACCCATCAGAAGTCCTTTCTCTGGGCCAAAAGCTGAAAGTAAAAGTCATTAAATTCAACGAAGAAACCAAGCGTATTTCATTGGGTATCAAACAACTCGAAAGCAATCCATGGGATGGCATCGAGAAGAAATATCCAATCGGTTCACGCCTGAAAGGTCACGTGACCAACATCACGGACTACGGTGCGTTCATTGAACTCGAACCAGGCATTGAAGGCTTGGTACACGTGTCTGAAATCAGCTGGACCAAGAACAACGTGCATCCTCGCAAACTGCTTTCTACCAGCCAAGAAGTGGAAGTGGTGGTACTGGATATCGATCCAGAGAAACACCGCATCAGCTTAGGCATTAAGCAATGTGAAGCGAATCCTTGGAAGAAGTTCGCTGAAACCCATCAGCCAGGCACCATCGTTGATGGCGAAGTGAAAAACATCGTCGACTTCGGTATGTTTGTTGGCTTTGAAGGCGAAATTGACGGACTCGTGCATATCTCTGATATTAGCTGGTCTGGCAAAGCCGAAGATGAACTTAAAAACTTCGCTCCTGGCACCACCATTAAGGTGAAAATCCTTTCTTGTGATCCAGACAAACAACGTATCAGCTTGGGCATTAAACAGCTCGGAGATGATCCGATGGCGGGTGCATTCAATGACCTCCAAAAAGGTGATACCGTAACCTGCCTTGTTACTGCAGTGCAAGATGACGGCATCGAAGTATCCGTGAAAGACGATACCTTGAAAGCCTTCATTAAACGTGCTGACCTGTCTCGCGACCGCGTAGAACAGCGTCCTGAGCGTTTTGCAATCGGTGACCGCGTAGATGCGAAAATCGTGAGCCTGGACAAACCTAATCGTAAGATTGGCCTGTCTATTAAATCGCTCGAGATGGAAGTCCATAAGAAAGCGATCGAAGAGTTTGGCTCTACCGATAGCGGTGCAAGCTTAGGCGATATCCTGGGCGCTGCACTTGATAAGTCTAAAGCAGAGAAATCTGCTAAAGACGGTGAGTAATTTTAACCTAGGTTCTGTTGGGGATCCTTTTCCCAACAGAACCTAGGTAGTTTTGTTAAATTCGGTATGCCCTAGCGAATTTAACAAAACTATGTAACCTTTTATTACCACAGGTATTATGTCCGTTTCAGCTGACCATATTTTGGATCGTATCCGGCTTAAACAGCAGATCGTTAAATGGCGTTCACTTGCTATTTTATTGATCCTCCTCGTCGGGGTACTGCTGACAAGCACTTGGTCCGATAATAAAATGGTGGGCCTGCCAGAAGATTATATCGCGCGTGTCGATATTGATGGGATGATTGTTGAAGATCTCCATCGCGATGAAATTCTCAAATCCTTAAAAACCGATAAGCATGCAAAAGCCTTGCTTTTGTATATCGACTCTCCTGGCGGCACGATTGTCGGTGGGGAGATGCTCTACAATGCCGTTGAAGCTTTCCGCAAACAAAAGAAGCCGGTTGTGGCTGTGATGGGCGGTATGGCGACCTCGGGAGGCTATATGGCTGCTGTTGCTGCTGACCGTATCTATGCCCACAATGGCACCTTGACCGGCTCCATTGGCGTACTCATTCAATCCGCGGAAGTCACCGAGCTTGCAAAGAAAATTGGGATCACCTTACAGACCTTTAAATCTGGCCCGTTGAAGGCGACTCCTTCACCTTTTGAGAAGCTGACCCCTGAAGCCAAAGACGTTATTGATGCAAGCATCCAGGATGCCTATAATCTTTTTGTCGAAATGGTTGCCGCACACCGTACAGAACTCACGATAGAGCAAGTACGCCGTTTGGCGGATGGCAGGGTGTATACTGGCCGTCAGGCACTTAAAGAAAAGCTGATTGATGCAATTGGTGGGGAAGATGAGGCTATTGAATGGCTTAAGAAAGAAAAATCTATTGCACAAGGCGCAAAAGTGCGTAAAATCGAGGTGAAAAAGCCTACGAAGAATTTCCAAGAACTCCTAGGAACCGTTTTTCACGGCACACTCCCCTCTTCACTTTTTGAAAAGAAAGAAGGTCTAGTGGCCGTGTGGAGTCCCGAATTAATGTAATTTGTAACTTTTATTGAAGGTAATACTGTGACTAAATCTGAACTTATCAAATTGCTTGCGAAAAAGCACACCACCCTTTACCAAAAAGACATTGAGCGTCTTGTGGATGTAGTATTTGGAGAAATTTCTACTGCGCTAAAACGCGGTGATCGTATTGAACTGCGCGGCTTTGGCGCCTTCTCTACCCGCTCTCGTAAACCACGTAAAGCACGCAACCCGAAAACCGGTGATGTTGTGCCACTGGGCGAGCGCGTAGCTCCTTACTTCCGCGCTGGGAAAGAACTTCGCGAGCGTTTGAATAAGGCGTAGTTGCCTCAAATAAGAATAATAAAAAGCCCGGCTGGATCTACCACCGGGCTTTTTTTATTGTCAGGATTTCTTGAATTGCGCTACCAATAAAGCGCCGCACTGCCCCAGGTAACTCCTCCGCCCAAGGCGGTAAATACAACGAGATTGCCAGGCTTAAGTCTTCCATCGCGTACCGCTTGATCGCAGGCCAAAGGAATGGAGGCGGCAGAGGTATTGGCATGACCACCAACCGTAACAATTACTTTTCCTTCCTCGATTCCCAAACGTTTGCCAACAGCTTGCATGATTCGGATGTTTGCTTGATGTGGAACCAGCCAATCGAGCTGATCTAGCGTCAATTTATTTGCTTCTAACGCCTCTTCAACGCTATCGCTCATTTTTTGGGTAGCATGCCTGAATACTTCTTTACCAGACATACGGATCTTCCCGAGCTTACCTGAGGCCTGACCTTCATCGGTATAGAGTATATCGCCAAGCTTCCCATCGGTATGCAGGTGCGTCGAGAGAATACCACGGTTTTCGGCTGATCTGCCTAAGAGATCACTCGATTGCAGTACAAATGCCCCCGCCCCATCGCCAAACAGGATACAGGTTCCGCGATCATCCCAATCGACAATACGGGACATGGCCTCGGCTCCAATCACCAGTACGGTACGGGCCTGACCCGATTTGATAAAATTATCGGCAACCGAAAGTCCATAGACAAAGCCCGAGCAGACGGCTTGAATATCAAAGGCCGCACCACGTGTAATTCCGAGCTTGGCTTGCACAATAGCGGCTGTTGAAGGGAAAAGTTTATCGGGCGTCGTGGTAGCGACGATCACCATATCGACTGCATCACGTGCAACACCCGCATGGGCAAGCGCGCGCGAAGCGGCATTGACGGCAAGGTCGGAGGTAAATTCGCCTTCCCCCACCACATGGCGCTCACGGATACCGGTACGCTCCACAATCCAAGCGTCATTGGTTTCCACCCGCACTTCTAAATCATGGTTTGTTACGACTTTCTCGGGCAGATAACTGCCGCAGCCTGTCACGATGGAACGTGGCATAGTACCTCAAAGTCCTTGGATTTAATATTAATGGGGCTGTTGTACTACGCAGGAAAGCGATTGTCGAGTGCTATACTTCTTCTTGTACCGCAGGCCGCTTCGCAGAAGCAATTTCCATACGCTCTTCATACTGCCGCATTTCTTCAATAATACGGGCATTGACTTGATGCGTCGCCAGCCCGTAAGCCACTTCGAGCGCATTCGCAAAAGCCTTATAATCCGCGCCGCCGTGGCTTTTGACCGCCACGCCATTTACACCAATAAACATCGCTCCATTATGCGAGCGGGGGTCGAGCTTCATGGCAAGCTTCCGGAATGCTCCTTGGGCAAGCAAGGCACCGATTTTAGCAAGAAGTGATTGCTGCACGGCTTCTTTCACGAAATGGCGGAATACTTTGGCCGTCCCTTCCATGCTTTTCAGTGCAACATTCCCCGTAAATCCATCCGTGACAATGACATCTACCTTACCATCGAGGATTTTATCCCCTTCCACATATCCTTTAAAGTTAAGTGGCAAGGAGGTATTGCGGAGCATTTCAGCAGCAAGTTTGATATCCTCGCGGCCTTTAAGTTCTTCAGACCCAATATTAAGCAACCCGATAGTGGGGCTTTCAATGCCTAGTACCGAACGGGCAAAGGCATCGCCCATTACGGCAAATTGAAAAAGGTTTTGTGCGGAGCATTCAACATTCGCCCCTAAATCCAGCACCACACACTTACCACGCGTGGTTGGAACAGTGGTGACAATAGCGGGACGGTCAATACCAGGAAGGCTTTTTAAGACAAGCTTGGCCATCGCCATCAGCGCGCCTGTATTACCTGAGGAGATCACGCCCGCTGCACGGCCTTCGGCCACAGCATCAATTGCAAGGCGCATGCTGCTGTTCCTGCGGCGGCGAAGCGCATGGGATGGTTTATCGTCGTTGGTAACGTCGTCGTCGGTATGAATCAGCTCGCTGACCGCATGTAAGGCAGGAAGTGTATCGAGAAGGGGTTGAATAGCTTGTTTATTCCCGAATATACGGAAATGCACCTGAGGATGCCAGGTAAGAAAAAGATCTGCACCCCGAATCACTGCATCGGGGGCGTTATCCCCCCCCATAGCGTCCAGGGCAAGAACCAAAGGTCGCGCGTGCGATCCTGCTTCCTCTACACTCACACCCCTCTCCTTATTTAAAAGTGAACTGGTGAGGTTCTCTTATAGACTGAGATTACTTGTCAAAACGCTTAGGCAGAAGCCGCTTCGTCAGCTTCTGAAGCTTGGCGACTACGGACTGAAACGACCTGTCTGCCATTATAGTAACCATCTTCCAAAGAGATATGGTGTGGGAGTTTGAATTCACCGGTGGTCGCATCAACAACTACGTTGATTTTACCAAGCGCATGGTGCCCACGGCGCATGTTACGCTTAGATTTAGAGGTTTTCCGCTTAGGTACTGCCATTGTCCTATCCTACTATTTAAGTTCTTTTGTATTTCGACCGCTCACCCATTTTTGGGTTCCCTTGACCGAAGTTTCAGAGTAGACTGAACCTGTACTCGGTAACGCTTATTTCAAAGCTTAGGAGCGAAACAAGAGGGTACTTATAATACATAATAACAAAGAAATCTAGAGAAAATGCACATCATTTCCAAAAACCTTTTCACCTTGTCTTTGCTAGTCTTAGTGGCATTTTCCACCTCTGGGTGCATTAAGAACAAAGATGTGCGCGGCTATACGCTCGATCCTGAGAAATTAGAGCAAATTAAGCCCTTCGCCAGCAAAAAGAATGACGTCCTGGCGGCCTTAGGCTCCCCCTCTTCTACCTCAAGCTTCGGGGATGAGACCTGGTATTACATCAATAATAAGCTGGAATATGTGGCCTTCTTCGACCCCAAAGTCAAAGAACAAACCGTTGTTGCGATTGCTTTTGATGGAAGTGGGAAAGTGACCAATGTCCGTCAATATAACGCGGACGATCGGGAACACCTGAATTATGCATCGGATAAAACCGAAACGCCGGGCAATGAGATGGGCGTATTAGAGCAACTGCTTGGGAATGTCGGGAAATTCAACTCCGATCCAAGCAATCCGGCCTCAAGTCTGCCACGGAGCCAACGACGCCCTAAAGGGTATTAGTTATAACACCTGCTCCAGCTTCTTCCCATTTTCAAATACATGACGGATGGTATAGGGCTTTCTGTTTTGAGCGCTGTAATAGGTGCGCATAACGAGTTCAGCCACGAATCCTGTCGTAATGAACTGTACCGCCATCATGAGGAGTAATATCCCCACATAGAATAATGGTCGATCGGCAATATCGTGCCCCAGTATCTTTTGCACCAGCAAATAGGCCTCGATCATCCCACCGGAGAGCAGCATCACCATTCCGAGTGTCCCGAACAGGTGCATTGGCTTTTGGCGGTATTTCAAGAAGAAATACATCAGCAGAAGATCGCTTGCGACCTTAAAAGTGCGTCCAATCCCGTATTTTGAGGTCCCAAACCGTCGGGGATGGTGGCGTACATCCACTTCCCCGATTTTTGCCCCGTGCATATTGCCGAGGATCGGGATAAAGCGATGGAGTTCTCCATACAGATCAAGCTTTTTTGCGTATTCATTGCGGAAGACTTTAAGTGTACAGCCATAATCCTGGATTTGTACATTGGTGAGCTTACGGATTAAGGCATTGGCGACTTTGCTAGGAATTTTGCGCAAGACCATTCCATCTTGACGATTCACCCGACGTCCAGCGAGGATATCTAGACCATCCGCTTCAAGCTTATCAATCATCATTGGGATATCAGCCGGATCATTCTGCAAATCCCCATCGAGGGTCGCGATATAGGCACCTTGGGCGGCCTCAATCCCTGCAGCCAAGGCAGAGGTTTGCCCGAAGTTACGTGAGAATTGGATCAGCTTAATGGTCGGCGAACTGCGCTCTTGAGCCATCTGGTTAATCGCCTCGATTGTCCCATCGACTGACCCATCATCGACAAAAATAATCTCATAAGTACGGTTATCCAGCGCATGACTGATCGCCTCGACCAGTGGGCGGATATTTTCTTGCTCATTATATACGGGAATGACGACAGATAAATGCACGGGTGGTTACCTCTGTTTCTCACTGGAAGGCTATCATAAGCCTCCTTTTTTCCTTTGCAAGTCCGTTGAAATCCCGTTGCTTTACATAGGGAAAGGGATTAGGGTTACATCCTTTAAAAGCTAACGAGATGGCCCTTATGACTCATGAATCCGTAGAAGCACGGCTGACACGTTTGGGAATCGTATTGCCTGAGCGCAATGCGCCTGCCGCTAATTATGTGCCTTATGTACAGACGGGAAATCTTGTGTTTATTGCTGGTCAGACCTGCAAGGCAGACGGCACAATGGTTTACCGTGGACGTATTGATAATGCTTCAATGATTCCAACGGGAAAACTGGCCGCACGACTTTGCGGGCTTAACCTACTTATTCAGCTAAAAAATGCGTGCGGAGGGGATTTAAACCGAGTGACGCGCTGTGTACGCATCGGCGTACTCGTTCAAACCGCTTCCGAGTTTAGTGAACACGCAAAAATCGCCGATGGTGTTTCAGACCTCATGCTTGAGGTGTTTGGAGAGAAGGGGCAACATACGCGCATGACGGCTGGATGTTATACCTTGCCATCAGACAGCATGGTCGAAGCCGATGCGATATTTGAGGTAATGGTATGAAAAAAACACAAGAATTGAAGTATATCCCCCTTTCGCCAGAAGTGATTGCCGAAGCACATACACGGATTGCACCGTTTATTCATCGTACGCCGTTGCTGGAATCTACCCTCCTTAATAAGTGGCTGGGACATCGAATTGTTTTTAAGGCGGAAGGACTCCAGAAAATTGGCGCATTTAAAGCACGAGGAGCCTTTAATTCCGTATTATCGCTTAAAGAAAGCGGGAAGCTTCCAAAAGCTCTCGTTGCATTTAGCTCCGGGAATCATGCGCAGGCGGTTGCCGTTGCAGGGAGTATGCTCGATATTCCAACAACTATCGTACTTCCAGGCTTTACTTCTGCGATTAAACAACAGGCGACACGGAGTTACGGAGCGGAAGTGATCTTGACGCCTACGCGTCTGGAAGCGGAAGCACGTTGCGCGGAGATTCAAGCGGAAGGGGCGTATTTCATTCATCCATTCGATGATGACCAGGTCATTGCTGGCCAAGGAACGGCATGTTTCGAGGCATTGCAGGACTGGAAAGGCAGCACGAAACCTCACGCGGTGTTTGCTCCTTGTGGAGGCGGAGGATTGCCTTCAGGAACGTATCTTGCGACCCAATTGCTTTCACCGAAAACACAGGTCTATGCAGCAGAACCGTTGCAAGCGAATGATGCAGCACAGTCCTATCGCTTGAAGAAAATCATTGGATTCCCAACGTCCCCTGAAACGCTTGCCGATGGTGCACGTACTTTGGTGATATCCGAACGTACTTTTTCCTACTTACAGCAGTTAGCGGGATTCTATGAAGTCTCCGAGCAGGATATTGTTTATTGGACACAATGGCTTACCCACCTCTTAAAAATTTCTGTGGAGCCGACTTCAGCACTCGCCATGGGTGCTGCCTTCCAGTGGCTTTCAACCCAAACCGAACCAAAAGAAGTACTCGTTATCCTTTCGGGTGGGAATATTTCACCGGAAGCGCAACGGATTATCTGGACAACGGATTGTTTAGGGAATGTGCCTACGTTGGCGCGTTAGTTTATAACATCAGCGTAGATATTATGCTCAATGAGAGAAATGATGTAATCGAGGTTTGGGATCCTGGTTCCCAGCATCTCTACCTTCTCGCGCACACACTTCACCACTAATCCCGCTGATTGGCGCGAAATCAGGACGCCGTTCCCCCGTAATTGGCCTTTGAGTTCCCGCAGCGTTGTCACTAAAAGCTGCACAGCCTGGTACAAATCCTCTGGCAGATCTGCGCGGTGGTATATGGCATTGAGCCCATTATTGCTTTCGTCTTTGGTCAATGTTCGCACGTTCGCAATGGCTACGGATAATTTCCGCGCAACACAGATTTCAAATATACGTATATTCCCTAAGCACAACGCATAAATTGGCACCAGGTCTTCCGAAATCTGGAGCTTTTCCATTAGCTTTAGGAATTGACAAAATTCGGCATCGGAACATTCAAGCCCGATGACTTTCATCGTCGCAATTTCGCGGCTCCGCTTGACCAAAGGTTGTAGTTTTTGGAACGATTCTTTGTGGCGTTCTTCGAGTGTTTTTAACAGCGCTTCGGATACAGCATTGGCTAAATGCTCAATCACCGAAACAGGAAGTTTATCACGCTGAACCACGGCCCCGATAATATCTTCCTTATGGGAGAAATTTTCCACAATCTGGCTGTAACCACTTGCTGACACTTCCGCATTTTCATTTTGCAGAAGGTTATCGACCACCGCTTCATTGCGGGTTTCAATCAAAGCCTGGGATACGGATTCTCCCACACGTTCCCGTTTTGCAATGGCAATTTGCTTGCTAATATCATCGGTACTGCTGACGATTTCAATCAAATCCGCATCGGTCAGCACTTCAGAAAACTGAAGTACCGGCAGTGACACTTCCTGGATATCGCGTGCAAGTTCAAGGATGAGATCGGCGGGGACATTATCCGCATCTTTAATCGCTTCTGCCAACGACTTCCTGAGCTCCACTTCCGCATCATTCACGAGCCCACGGAAAATCTCTTCCGCAATTTTCATCTGGCTGATATTAAACCCGCCGGTTTTATAATAATTAGCAATTTTTTTGGTGACTTCAATCTTGGTTTCGAACGGACTCTTAATGAGGTTGCGCACATCCTCAGGTGTTAGCGTGAAATTCTCCTGGGGCTTAAACTCGTCCGGCATAACGTTCAAAAAAGCCTTTTTGACTGAATATAAAACAGGACCCCTGCTCATGAGCATAAGAAGGGCATGTTCCATCATGCCATATCGTTGTAAATTTTAGGTAAATAGCAGATTCTAAGCAGCGCACGAGGTGAAAAAACAGGAGTTTTGATGCCTATAATCCATTAGAAACCGCCTATATTATTATCTTCGTCGAGCGTATAGGTAGCTCCACCATCGCGTTCAACTGCTTGTACAAGGAAACTCTCTGAATCCGCTTGCGTGATACAGAAGGTGTAAAACGTACTATCGAGCACATTTTTGCCACTAAATAAGGTGTTGTTAATAGCCATGGTGCTATCGGTACATGTTGCACCGGTCGCGTAATAAGCATTGTTGCTTGAGTAATATTCCTGCTGCTCTGAGAAAACAGCACGCAATCCATTCTGCGCTGCCGTTGCACGGGCGGTATCGACATAGCCCATATATACCGGAATCGCCACCGCGCCGATAATACCCAAAATAGATACCACAATCAGCAACTCAATAAGCGTGAACCCACGCGAAATATGGCACTGTGATGCTTGCTTTATGGTGAATAACTGACTTCTCAAACCTGCTAAACTTCGTCTCATATGACTACCATATAACCTAAAGATACAATTCATAAACACTCAAAAAGGGTGAAAAAAAGGCAGAAACGGTCACCCGCCTCTGCCTTTTTCAGAACGCAACAAGGATTACTCCATGTCAACGTAGTTTACTGTGGTATCCGTAACCTCTGGACCAACAATCGTTGTAACAACGACTTGTGGAGCGCCAGATGCATCGATATAGGTCGTGCCCAATGCAGCAGCAGCAGCACCGTCTACGATAGCAGGGTTAGCTGCATCATACGCGTTTTTACCGCCGATGGTGGTGTTGAAGTAGGTTTCAAGTGCCGCAGTGAAATCTGCAGCAGTCGCACCGCTACAAGCCACAACATCGGTACCTAATGTCACATCGGTAGCACCCGCAGAGCATTTCGCGAACGAACCGCCCAAGAGGGATACAACGTTATCATGCTGGTGACTTACAGCGTTTACTTTACTGCGTGCTTGATACCCTTGGTATTGAGGGATAGCTACAGCGGCCAAGATACCGAGAATTGCAACAACGATCAGCAACTCGATCAGCGTAAAGCCTTGTTCAGACTTTTTAGTAGGTTTAAACATCATGGTACTTCCTCCTTAAATTATGTAGCGCTACTCTGGCCGATAAAAATGGTATACCAGAAACACTACGTTCAACCCCCATTATGCTCCTTAAGATATTAAGGAATAATGAATTGTTAACTCCTCTGCATTTACTAACTTCTAATGGTTTCGGATTACTATCTTTCTACCGCGGCGTACACTATACGTAGATGGTAAACAGAAGGTTAACGAAGCCTGATATTTAATTTGATGCATTTCCAGGAGCTTATTCCATGAATGAAACCATCGTCGGAATTCTTGCGATTTTCGGAGGATGCGGTGCTGCCTGGATGGCGTATAGTTATTGTCTCTGGTTGGAACAGTCAGAGTATATACTCGCGAGAAATACTTCTTCTTTTGTTAAAAAAGCACCGTTACGCCTACCTTCTCTTGCGCTAGCACTGCTGCTACAAAGAGAATATAAAGACGGTGGGTTCTATCTCTTAGGCGAAGTTGCGACCATTGGGTATATTATTTTCGCCGCTTCTATGTTTTCCCCTGGCCTATGGGAGGGAACAACCAGTCTCACGCCTTATTCCAGCGCCGCGATTGTCTTTGGCGTGATACTTATTGTGCTTTCACTTATTGATTTTCGCACGCAGCTCTTGCCCGATATTTTCACCTTCCCGCTCATTGCCTTGGGATTCTTACAGGCGTACTTCAATCTCTTTACGGATTTGCCCCACAGCATACTCGGAGCCTTGGTGGGCTACGGACTCTTTTGGGGGATTAATACGCTGTTTCGCCTTATCCGTAAAAAAGAGGGAATGGGCGGAGGAGATTTTAAGCTAATGGCGGCGCTTGGTGCCTGGCTTGGGATCTACTCCCTGCCACTTATCCTGATGATCGCACCCGTTGTTGGCATTCTTTGTGCCATGATTCGCACAGTCTTTACTGGAACCAGCATCAAAGAACCCTTCCCTTTCGGTCCTGCCTTGGCATTAGGTGGATTGGTGGCGTTATACGGGCAAAAATTCTGGTTTTCGTTTCTTGGTATATTATAATTCACTATTTCCAACACCTTAATACAAATCCCTCTCTTCTTAAGAAAATACATAGAAAGCTCTGGTAAACTGGTAACTGGGAACAAAGTAACCAGAAAACAGGGTACTTCTAGAAACCCGCCTGGAGGAGAATTACGGCAGGAGGGGCCCCGAATCTCTCAAACCGCAACGTACTTAAAGGTACGTGAGGATTGGAGGATCGGGAGCTTCTGTCGAAATTCCCTTCAGGTAGGGTTAATAGAAGTACCCAAATGACCAGGAGCTATCTGCATGGACATGCTAGATAAAATCGTCGATTACGCGACACGGTTTAAACTTTCCGATATTCACGTGCATTCCGGCGAAGCGGTAGCGTTACGGCTCCATGGGGAAATCGTCATGCAAACGGACGATATGATGGATCGCGCGACGGTGGAACGCTTTGTTGATAGTATCCTCGATTCTGAACAAAAAGCAGCTTATCTGATTCAAAAAGATGCCGACCTTGCAATCACGCACAAAGGCATGCGTTTTAGGGCGAACATTTATAACAGCATCAACGGCCCGTGTTTCGTATTGCGGAAAATTGAAACGAACATCCCGAATATCGAAGATTTAGGACTTCCCGCCGCAGTCATGAATGCAACGAATGAGCGCAATGGATTGGTGCTAGTGACGGGGCCTACAGGATCAGGTAAATCGACTACCCTCGCTGCGATGATCAATAAGATCAATCAAACCCGCAAAGAGAATATCATCACGATCGAAGATCCGATCGAGTTTATTCATCAAAGTAAGATGTGCTTGGTGTCGCAACGGGAAGTCGGACGCGATGCGAAGACGTTTACCTCCGCACTCAGAGCTTCACTTCGGGAAGACCCGGATGTGCTGCTGGTGGGAGAGTTACGGGATTATGAAACGATATCATTAGCCCTCACCGCTGCGGAAACCGGACATTTGGTATTTGGTACGCTGCATACGAACGGTGCGCCGAATACGATTAACCGTATCTTGGACGTATTTCCACCAAATCAACAGGCACAAGCGCGTTCGCAGCTTTCACAATCGCTGCGATTGGTGGTCACGCAACAATTGATTCGCCGGATTGATAAAGAAGGTCGAGTCGCTGCATTCGAGGTGATGGTCAATAATACTGCGATCGCGAATCTCATCCGGGAAGGAAAAATCTTCCAAATTGATCAAGCACTCCAAACTGGGAAATCACTCGGGATGATGACGATGGAAGATTCGGAAAAAGAATTAATGTCCAAAGGCATTATTGCCAAACGCGCTCCTGGCCAAAAAGCCCCAGGAGGACATTAAAAAGGAAGGCGTATGCGCCACTCTCAATCGGGCCTTTCGCTGTTAGAACTTATGGTCGCACTCGCGGTGGTCGCCGTGTCGCTTGCTTTTGGCCGCCCACACTACGAGGATTGGTTGATGCGGCGTTCGCTCTCTAATAATTATACCGACCTCAATCGCGAATTTATGAATGCACGGTTTGAAGCAATGCGCCAAAACGTGACCAGCCGTATCGTCGTTGCCGATGATGGAGAGGGGCTTTACACGATCACCACCTATGCCTCCAATGCTGCCGTTACCGATTGCACCTCGGCAGGTACATGGACAGAATTAAGTTCGCACAGGGTCGAAGTGAATAGCCGGTTTACCCTGGATGGCGATATTGATGATAATCTTTGTTTCTATCGGGATGGAAGTTCAAGCGGCGCCAGCTTCACCCTCACCCAGAGTGATGGGGAGGATAATTTTGGTTCTGCCACGATTGATGTGATTCTCGCCACAGGCGCGCTCGATTCCGAATTAACGATGGGGCATTAGGTATATGCAATTACGCAAGACCGAATCAGGTTTTTCCCTTGTTGAGGCGATGGTGGCCACCGCGATTATCGGCATTGCGTTTACCGGTGTATTTATGCTTACCGCTTATTCCGAACGGGTGATGCGCCAAGCGATCACTCGGGAGAAGCTTCAAATGGAAGCGAATCAGTTCTTAGATTGGATTGATGCAGATTTCGCCAATATCGACCAATACGCCGTCACCTGGGACGATTGCACCGATCCAGGTGCAGGTGCAACCACGATTCAAGCCCGGCTTTATCTCTGGTGCCAGCGCCTCGAAGGAGAGCTAGGGCCCATGACAGATGCCGATACTCGCCGCATCGCCATAACCACGGAAGCGGACGGAACCAAGCTTGTGTTTATCCAGCTCACCACTAATGGGGGTATGACCGAAATCGTGATGAACCGTTCATACGGTAGGAGCGCTGACTAATGGAAAAAAATCAGGCTGGTTTTAGCTTTATCGAACTCCTTCTTGCCATGACGGTGGGCAGCGTCATTCTTGCGGCTACCGTTGCCTCTTATATCGTTGTAGCGCGGCAATATGCACGTGTTTCGGTATTCACGGAAGTTCAGGAAACCGGGGTTCCAACAATCCACTTCCTGCAACGCGATATTCGCATGGCAGGACGCATCGCAATGGATGACGATATGAATCCAGCTCAAGGTGCAATTACCACTCCCATTGCACTGGTTGATAGCGGGAATGCCTGCTGCGATGAAATCACAATTATTTATGACAAGGACGAAGATACACAGCTCCGTGTTCGGTATTATGTCGATGACCGCCCCGATCGCAGTGCGCTTTTCATGGACCGCGATCTTTGGAATAGCGGTACGGCTTCGTGGGTGAATACCGCCAGTGGCGCACTGGTAGCCGATTATGTGGAGGATTTTCAACTCGTAGGATCCGATGCGAATAGCAACGGAATTCCAAGGATTATTGAGGTGAGTCTGGTGATTCGCAGCAAGCGGCAACAGACGGCTGCAGAAGCGTATACGAAACCCACTTATACGGTCGGAAACTATGCCCTTTCGGTCACAGACCGGTACTATCGGGACGAATTTAATGCTACAATTAATATAAGGAACCTCCGTTAGGAGGAGAAACGTATGACGCACGTACATACGATACAACGAAAAACACGATCGCATCACGAGGAAGGAAACATCCTCGTCACCGCCTTGCTTATGCTTGTGGTCATCAATCTGCTTGCGATGGGCTTGGTACTTGCTTCCGTTCGAGAGTCGAATATCGCGACTTATAAAACCGTTGATTCCGTTACGTTCCATGTCAGTGAATCCTGCGCCAAACAAGCAATCGCGTGGCTTGAAGATCAGGCAACCGTCCCTGCCGATGAGGATTTACCTTACGTTATTACTGCCCTGAATCTGGATGATATCTTGACTGGCGAAGAAGATGAAGACTCACTAAATCGGATCAATGGCTATAGCTATAACTGCACGGTCACCTATGTGCTCACCAAGGCGGATGGTACGGGCGGCGGGGAAAGCTCAGGTGAAGGCGGGGATATCTCTGAAAGCGCAGGATATGGCGCAGCGGGGGATACGTCTCCGAAATATTATTACCAGATTGAGGCCGTGGGACAAGGCCCAGGCAATGCCGTTAAGCGAATGTATACGCTTGTTTCGGTACAATATTAGGAATGACAATTAAGGAATATAATTATGAAAAGCTCTGTGATCACCTATGCTGTTATTGCCTTGCTCAGTACAGCTTTAAGCGCAAGCCCTGCCTTTGCTGCCTGTAAGCTAAAGAGCCTAGGCTTTGGCAAGGGAGTCGAGGAAACAGCGAAGAAATACCATATTCCTGCAACAGAACTCGATACTGAGGGAGATACGGAACTCCAAGGGCGCGGGCAGAATTTCTGCGCGGAGTTTCCAGAGAATACCACGGCCGAATTATTATTCCGTGAAGGAAAATTCGTGCAGGTGCAATTCATGGCCATAGATAGCGGCACCACGATTTATGACATCATCAATGGACAGATTAGTGAATCTTTGAAAAAACCAAATCGCAGTCGTGCGGAGCGCCATAAAAAAACCGATGGTGATACTGTCCAAACCAAAGAACGTAAACGCAATAAGGCTGATACGGTTTCCACTACCACCAGTGCCATTGAAGAGGCAGAGCAAAAATCTTCCCGCTCTGGCTTCCAGGATATCTGGAGCGATAAGAAATATCTCTTAGGTGGTTATTCACAATACACCAATACTAACGGTAGCCAGGTGGAATCGCTGGTGATCAGTTCACGGAAATACCAAAAACTGATTGCGGCACGATCCATTCAGTCTGAGGAAGAAGCCAGTAGCTCGACAAGCGAAATACAAAAAACGACCGACACAGGTACAGCGCAATAACGAGAGACGACCGAATACAATAGGGAGTAAGGCTTATGTTTACTATATGCAACACTAGGAACTTACTGGGCTTTATTATCAGTATTTCCCTCGCATGGGCAACCCTACCCATGGCTTTTGCAAAATCCCCTCCTCCAGGCTCGGGCTCAGGGGACGTACCTGCTAATATCCTTATCATGCTTGATACATCCGGCAGTATGGACGACGAAGTACCTACCGGAGATACACGTTATCCCGCAGACATTGCCTTTGGCCCTGATGGCAGTGTCTATATTGCCAAGTATTATGATTATGTCGAAAAATATAGCTCTACCGGCGCTTTTGAGACGAGATGGGGCGGGCATAGCAGTTCCGGCACCAATGGCAAATTCGAATACACCTTTGCGCTGGATGTCGATAGCGGCGGGAATGTCTTCGTATCGGATTACGATAATAATCGCGTACAGAAATTTGACGCAAACGGTGATTATATTTCTAAAATCACCCTCACTGCCGGTCCTGCAAAAGGCTTAGCGCTCGATAGCAGCGATAATCTTTACGTCGTGAATGGTAATGGGAAAGTTGAGAAATATAACAGCGCCGGTACTTACATTACCAAATGGACGAATACCACCGCCACCCATATTACAGTCGATAGCAGCAACAATATCTATACCACGTGCTATAGTGGGAAAAAAATTGAGAAGTACAATACCAGCGGCGTATTGCAAAGCTCGTTTACCCTCGCGTTTAAGCCTTACGGAATTGATGCCGATGCCAGCGGGAATCTTTACATCACCGACAAAGACAACGATAAAATCTATAAATACAGCCCAGCCGGCGTGAAACTCGCGACCTATGGCAGCAGCGGCAGCAGCTCAGGGAAATTTAATAACCCCGAAGGTGTTGCGGTACGTCCGAGCACGGATATTGCGTATATTGCTGATTACTCTAACCACCGGATCCAAGCTGCTTCAGGGGGAACTTTCCTTACCATCACTTCTCCAGAAACGTTGCTTGATCAGGCAAAACGGGTGGTAAAACAGATTGTATCCAACAGCGACCTCACCGATAGTGCAAATTTCGGTCTTGTTTCCTGGAACAGCAGTGCCACGATGAAAGTGAAAATCTCCTCCACCGGTGCAGCTTCAATATACAGCACTGTTGACAGCCTTAGTGCCGGCGGCGGTACGGAATTGGATTATGCTATGACGCTTGCCAAGACGTACTTCCTCGGGGCAACCTCTCCTAGGGTAGATGGCGCGGAATGCCAGCAGAATATCATTATCGTGATCAGTGATGGTTTTTGGGATGATACCACCGCATCAGCGACCGCACAGCAATTGTATGAGGATTATAATATCAAGACCTTTACCGTCGGCTTCATGAACGGAGGGAACGAGAATTACGAAACGCTCTCCGTTGCCGGAGGCACTTATCCCGATTCACCGCTCTTTGCTAGTAACTGGCAACAGCTTTACGATATTCTTGCGGCTTATATCCAGCAGATCAGTATTGCCAACCTGACCTTCACCGCACCTACGATTATTCCTGGTGTAGTAGGCGAGGATTTCATTGTGCAATCGACCTTCACCTATAAACGTGACCATCAATGGAAAGGCAGGCTTAAGAAATACTCATTAACCGATAGTGGCGAGATTGGCGATGCCCTTTGGGATGCAGGAGATGTGTTAAATACCACCGCTGCCGATAGCCGCCATCTTTGGACCGTTGGAACCGCGCTGACCACCTCACTCAATAACTTTACTACTACCAACAGCACACGTTTAAAACCCGGCCTGGAAGAGAATCTCGGCTCCTCCTTAAGCGATACTCAAATTGATGCGCTCATCGAGTTCGTGCGGGGGAAAGACAGCTACAGTGAGTTCCCTGGTGGAACCGATGATGAAGGGGATGTCTTACTTTCGGGCGAACGCTGGAAATTAGGCGATATTTATCATTCACGTGCCCTTGTGGTGAGTGCACCAAGTGCCTTTGTCTCAGAAACCGCGAATGCTAATACAGACGCGCATTACCGCTTTGCTAATGGCTATAACAGCTTTAAGAGCGGCGCTACCTGCGGCGGTGTGTGTACTTCCCGTTCAGAAATCATCGTAGCGGGTGGTAATGATGGTATATTGCATGCCTTTAATTCGAGTACAGGTGCAGAGATGTGGGGCTTTATCCCACCGAGCGTGCTTCCTGTACTGAAAGACATGCGCCCTTCGACTACAGCCGATGAAACCAACAGTATTTTCTCTGTCGATGGATCGCCTACGGTGAAAGATATTTATTACAGCGGAGCATGGCATACGATTCTCATGGCAGGATTGCGTCAAGGAGGCCATTCGTACTTTGCCCTGGATATTACGGATGTGAGCAATCCGCAGCATCTTTTCACCTTTGATTATAATACGCTTAATAATACCGTAAGCTACTGGGAAGCCAATGGTACGCGCACGACCTACACAATTGGATCGAGTACCATACCTGCGGAATATGATTATACCGATGTCGGCGAAGCCTGGTCGCAGCCGGTGATCGTTCGTCTTCCAATAGGAACAGGTGGGGCGGATAAATGGGTCGCACTTGTTGCAGGGGGGTATAATAACGCACTCAATCCTGATTATGGCGCAAACCTCTATATTCTCGATCTTGAGGATGGCGGGAAAGTGCTGCATAAGATCGACCTTCCCGATACAGACAGCAGCAACGGCATTGTGAATTCCTTGCCGCCACGACTTACGGTAATCACCCCCGAAACCACCTCCACCTTCACCAAAACTGGAGCGTTTGCGTATGTGACCGATCTGGAGGGTAAGCTTTGGAAAATTAACCTGACCAACGAAGGCACTCTCTACGAGACCACGCGTATTTTTGATGCACAAAGTACCAGTACCAATAACCGCTATGTCTTCTTTGAAAACACCCCTTCGGTGACCTCGGATGGGCGCCTGATTCACTTCTTTGGGACAGGGAACCTAATGTCGCTTGAAACCACAGGTGCGAGCATCCAGAACCGGGCATACGGGGTTTATGATAACAATTATCCGGCCTTTACGAGTATGACGCCAATCACCGTCTCCTCCTTGGTAAATGCCGCAGGAACCTGTCCTGATAATATCCCAAATGGTTGGTATATGAATTTCGGCGCGAACGAGAAGCTTACCGGACGGATTACGGTGGATAGCAATACCTTGTTTATGTCGCGTTTCGTACCCAATGCCAGCGATATTTGTAGCGGTGGGACTGCGTTACTTGGAGAGTATAACTTCGAGTGCGGAACCACAGTACGGGAGACCGATTTAGGCAACGGGATTGCGACGGATGCAGTGATTTATAAAGGCAAAATTTATATGGGTATCAGTAGTGATGCCGCAGTCGCAGTTGCCCTTCCAGATGGGTTTAGCAAGGTAGGGAACCTGATTGTGGGTACGCCTTCACAAACGGCAGCGCATAAAGTGACCGTGGAATCCTGGTGGGAAGAGTTTTAGATTTTCCCTTCGCCAATAACATGCTTGTATAACTCCTCTCATAGAGTTATAACTCTATGTATGGTCGAGGGTTCATTACACACAGTCCGAGCAGTATCACGAAGCGTCTTTCTGACGCTGCTTATTCCCTTTTTCCTTTCGGCATGCCTTCCCCTTGCAGTAGGCGGCGGAACAGCGGTAGGTGTTACTGCATTCCAGGAACGTACCGTTGGCAATGCGGTGGATGATACGGTCATCTGGTCTTCTATCAAACGCCTATATCTTGAAAAAGACGTGAATGATTTACTCAACAATGTCGATGTGGATGTCACGGAAGGACGCGTACTGTTAACGGGTACGGTTAATAAGCCAGAAACACGCGTGAGTGCCGTGCAGCTTGCCTGGCAGCCTGATGGTGTAAAAGAAGTAATTAACGAGGTGGAAGTTACCGGCAAACAGGACCTCTCCGCTTATGCAAAGGACGCCTGGATTACGGCACGCTTGAAAAGCAGACTGCTCCTGTTGCAAGATATCAAATCCATTAACTATTCCCTCGATACCGTTAATCATGTTGTCCATATCATGGGCATCGCCCAAAGTAACAAAGAGCTTGAGATCGTGATGCATGAAGCAAGAGCCGTTCCCGGTGTTGACCGTGTTGTGAGCCATGTACGCATTAAATCCGATGCTTCTGTTCCGGTTTCCCCTACTCCCTCCACCCCTTCTGGTTTTTAATCTATGTCTTTGACTGTTGCCATCCAAATGGATCCTATCGCCTCCATTGATTTCGAGCGCGATACTACCTTGCTGTTAGCCTTGGAAGCCCAAGCGCGTGGGCATAAGCTTTATTACTATACGCCAAAGGAACTATCACTCCGGGAAGGGGTTGTATCTGCCCGCGCACGTCCCTTGACCGTGCGTTACGAAAAAGGGAATCATTACACCCTGGGAGAACCAACCATTCTCGATCTGAAGAAGGATGTGGATATTATCCTCCTTCGCCAAGATCCTCCCTTCGATATGCGTTATATCACCAGCACCCATTTGCTTGAGCGTGTGTGCAAAGAAACGTTGGTGATGAATAACCCTGCGGAAGTTCGGAATGCTCCCGAGAAGCTGCTCGTTTGCGACTTCCCTGATCTGATGGCGCCTACCCTTGTCTCCGAAGATGAAGCCACCATTCGCGCTTTTGCCGAAGAACATGGCGATGTTATCATTAAACCGCTTTATGGCTTTGCAGGACTTGATGTATTCCGCTTAGCGCCAGGCGATAGCAATCTCGGCTCACTGCTTGAAATCTTTGGCCGCACCCATAACTGTCCACTGATGGTGCAGCGCTATATCCCGGAAATTCAAACACAAGGCGATAAGCGCATTGTGCTGATCGAAGGCGAACCGGTAGGCATGCTCACTCGGATTCCAAAAGAGCAGGAAGTACGCTCTAACTTACGCGCCGGTGGCACTGCTGCTCATACCGCTATGACGGAACGCGATTGGGAAATTTGTAAGCGTATTGGACCCGAACTCAAAAAACGCGGGTTGCTTTTTGTCGGGATTGATGTGATTGGTCCCTATATCACGGAAATCAATGTCACCTCCCCAACAGGCGTTCCATCGATCAACCGCTTAGAGAATAAAAAACTCGAAGTGCAGATCTGGGATAAAATGGAAGCACGGCATAAGGCCTCATACTCACCTAAACAGAAACGATCATAGCACATGACTCTCGGAAAATTTATTACCTTCGAAGGTGGCGAAGGCGGCGGAAAAACCACCCAAAGCACACTCCTTAAACAAGCCCTGGAAACCGCTTCCATTCCTGTTGATCACACACGCGAACCGGGAGGAACGGAAGGTGCAGAAGCTATCCGTGCACTCCTCGTCACCGGCGATACGGATCGTTGGGATGCAGTCACCGAAACATTGCTCCATTTTGCAGCACGGCGCGATCATGTGGTCAAACGCATCCGTCCGAAGCTTGAATCTGGGCAGTATGTGATTTGCGATCGCTTCATCCACTCCACATTTGCTTACCAGGCCTTTGGCCATGAGCTGGGCGAAGAGATGATTCGGATACTGCATAATCTTGTGATTGGCCGAGTATATCCCTGCCTTACCTTTATCCTCGATATTGATCCTTCCCAAGGGATTGACCGCACCGCGGCACGCACAGGCAATGAAACGCGTTATGAACGGATGGATAAGGACTATCACCGCATTGTGCGCGAAGGGTTCCTAACGATTGCGAAAAAGGAACCTGCGCGTTGCGTGGTGCTTGACGCGACCAAGCCGATTGATGCGTTACATCGGCAAATTATTGGTGAAGTTAATACCCGTTTTGGGCGTAACATCCAGCCCATTAGGCAGTCCTGATTATGAACTTCCATGAAGATACCCCTGCGTTTGCTGCTACCCTTCCTCCCACAGGGAGGCTGCTGGGCTTAGACATTGGAGGCTCGGCTATTGGCTTAGCATTAAGTGATACCGAACGTCGTATCGCGACTCCGCTCTCAACGTTAGTGCGCGAAAATATTCATAAAGATACCGGCCGTTTGCGCACTATCTTACGTGAGCATAACATCTGTGGGATTGTGATTGGCCTGCCAAAATCCATGAGTGGGGATGAAGGTGAATCGTGCGTTATGGTGCGCAGCTTTGCCCAGAAACTCAGCAAGAAGCTGGAAGATACGTTACCGGTTCTGTTCCAGGACGAACGTTTCTCGACCGCAGCGGCCTCGCGTGCCTTGTCTGAGACTTCCCTTACCCGCAAGAAACGTGACGCGCTGGATGATAAAATGGCAGCGGCTTTTATATTGCAGGGTGCGCTCGACGGCCTCCGCTAATCTCCCTGACATCCAAAGAAAAAGGCCCCTAACCGAAGTTAGAGGCCTTTGTTCTTTTAACAGAGTAAACGACTAGCGTTTATGTTCTGTGCCTTGTTCTGCAGCACGTTGGCTAAGCAGTTTCGCCGTATAACGACCCACTGGCTCGAGCAACGCTTCTGCAATAACAGGAACACCTGGAGCATATGCCTGCACAACACTTGTTAATGCTTGTGCCGCACCGGTTCCAATACCTGGAGCAACGCGATCAAGTGCATAAGCTGCTAAGCCCAGGCCTTTAGTCAGCAACGACGTACCGCCACTCACAGCAGCTTGCGCCACTTCAAGAGCAACCGTCACTTTTGTCTTGGTCTCTTTGCTCAGATCCGCTTCAGCGACATATCCACGCGCAAATGCCGTAGCACCACTGAAAGCGAAGCTTTGTGCATTTTCACTAGATACATTTTCAGAGAGAAGATTGGTTGCTTTGTTGAACAATCCACCTACTGCTACAACTGGACGCAAGAACACTGGAAATTCGTTACGTGTACCTGCAGATAGAACACATTGTTCTAACGCCGCATTCACTACATTCCCATTAACGAATACATGGCTTCCATTATAAGCTACAGGCACTCCATCAATGATACCATTAAATGTTGTACCAGGTGTAAGTTCGATACCTTCTGGTAAACATGGAATGTTCACAGGCGTTGGCGTTGGAGTTGGAGTCAGTGTCAGTGTCGGTGTCGGCGTTGGCGTCGGCGTCGGCGTCGGTGTTGGCGTCGGCGTTGGTGTCGGCGTCGGCGTTGGTGTCGGCGTCGGCGTTGGTGTCGGCGTCGGCGTTGGTGTCGGCGTCGGCGTTGGTGTCGGCGTCGGCGTCGGCGTTGGTGTCGGCGTCGGCGTCGGTGTCGGCGTCGGCGTTGGCGTCGGTGTTGGCGTCGGCGTTGGTGTCAGTGCGAAATCCCTCTCTCTTGCTGCCGTACGATTATATGATACCAACTCTACTCCGGTATTCTGAACATCTACCACTGTGTGCAGAATCACAGCATTACCTTGCTCTCCCGCTTCAAGTGGGGTTCCGGGCAATGAAGGAAGACCTGCAACAACGGGACGATGGTAATAATTCTCAAAAGGGACTCCGGTTGTCGAATTACTGATATAGTTCTGGAGGCCAATTTCATTAAGCTCCGAATCCAAACTTACCGTTCCCGTTACTTGTCTCCCATTTGGAAGCACTTCGCTCCATACGATCATTGACTCCTGATTAGCAAAATCAGTGGCAATATCTGCATTCATACGTGTATTCCCTGCGGTATTTTGGATTTTTACAGGCTCTATCCGCGGGGTAATAGGGGAATTTACATTAGACAAATCCATCTCATATTTTGCGGCATAGATATCTGTTCCATTTGACCACGTAGCCGTAATATTCGTACCAATACTATCAATCTGTGGGTTCAACTGAGAACCGACCGCAAATGTTAGGGCTTGAGGAGTGCTACCTACTTTCGCAAAAGTTTGGTTAAGCGCCTGAAGATATGCTTTACCGTTATCATTTCGATAAGCAACAACAAATCCTTCCCCTACTGGCTCGATATCCAATCTCTGGTCGTCAAGAGCAACCGCAAGACCTGAAGAAACTCTTACTTCAGGATTAAAAATTATAGGTACTTCATTAGATGCGACACTACTGTTCTTTAAGGTCATTGTACGTCCAACGACATGTCCTGAAGATACCCATACTGCTGCAATGGTATTGGTTGCAGAATTATAAGTAACACGAGGAACAGTTTGATCTCCAGCTGTATTGTCATGCAGACTAAATTCTGCTCCAACCCATTGTCCCGTTACATCATCACGCAAACGGCCTCTGATATTCCAGCCACCAGCACGATCGCTGGCATAAAGATGCAGCGTTTTTTCATTTCCTACAAATGCGACATCAGGACGCTTTTGTTCTTGTATTACCTCTTGATTCACCAGAATCTCTGGCTCAAGAAACGCAATATTTCCAGAGGAAAGAGCTGCAGCTCTACGGCCTACTGCGTCGCCATCTCCATCAAGCAAATAACTTTCATATACCACATCCACGCGCGCAGTATTCGGATTTACAGTAAGTCTACCATGCTCTTGGTGGTTATCATTCACTTGGTTTACCAGTTTACGATCAGTGATTGTATTTTTAGTCATAACGTCCCTATAGAGATATATTAATATTAGAAATAATTTTCCTTTCATAAGAAAGTCTAATGTAGGTAGCAATGATAAATGGAAAAGTCAACTTAACTGTAACCTTTGGAGGATTAAAAATATCAATGCACCACTATAGGTAGCCTTTTTTGATAAAAAAAAGGCCCCTCAACCGAAGTTGAGAGGCCTTTGTTCTTTTAACAGAGTAAACGACTAGCGTTTAATTCCTGCATCTTGTTGTGCGGCAAGCTGTTCACGAACCACTCTGCCCGTGAATTTCCCAAGGATTTCGCCCGCTACTTGACCTGCAAGGGCAGCACCTGGAGTGTACGCCGTAGCAACATCCGATAATGCCTGGCTTGCACCTTTCCCTAAACCTGGAGCAACGCGATCAAGTGCATGAGCCACTAAGCCCAAGCCTTTGGTCAGCAACGACGTACCGCCACTCACAGCAGCTTGCGCCACTTCAAGAGCAACCGTCACTTTTATCTTGGTCTCTTTGCTCAGATCCGCTTCAGCGACATAACCACGAGCAAATGCCGTAGCACCACTGAAAGCGAAGCTTTGTGCATCTTGCTGAGATACATTCTCAGAGATGAAATTGGTTGCTTTATTAATCAATCCACCTACTGCTACAGCTGGACGCAAGAACACTGGCAACTCGTTACGTGTACCCGCAGCAACTTCGCATGTTGGCAACGTAATATTCTCTGCCGTTCCATTGAGCCCTACCAACGTTCCATTAATAACCGTAACATTGGTTCCCAAAATGGTTCTATTGAAAGTGTTATTCGCTCCCCGTGGCAAGCAGATATCACCTAAATTCAGAGAGCTTGGTGTTGGCACTGCCGGTGTTGGAATGATCTTCGCGCTCGGAGATGGAGCAGAAGATACCTTCTCAGGAGTAGGAGCAAGAGGAGCACAGTATTCCGCAACGATAGCTTCTACTGCCGTTCCATTGATAACATCCTTACAGGCAGGAACAGATTCCGCACAGAATTTTGTCTGATTGGTAACTGCTTCTGTAAGAAGTGTCCGTGTATCGCAAGCAACACTTGGAACTGGCTGTGCAACAGGAGCTGGCTCTTGTGCAACAGGAGCTGGCTCTTGTGCAACAGGAGCTGGCTCTTGTGCAGCAGGAGCTGGAGCTTGTGCAACTGGAGCTGGCTCTTGTGCAGCAGGAGCTGGCTCTTGTGCAACAGGAGTTGGCGTTGGAACCGGTGTTGGCGTTGGAGCTGGGAAATCGAATTCTCTTGCTGCCGTACGGTTGTACAATGCCTCTGCTATCCCATCTTTATTTGGGTAAAGCACTACAGCATTCCCTTGTTTACCATATGCAAGCGCTCCTGAAAGTTGTGGAAGTGCAGCGATCGCAATACGATGGTTATATTCTTGACCAGCCGCTTGAGCAGCCACCCCTGAAGTAATGTTGCTGAGGTATGTCGGAGTGCCAACTGGATTAAGAGCTACATCGAGATCCACAACGGCTGCCACTTGTTGGCCACCTGGTGTTCTCTCAATGAACCCAACCAATGCTTCCCCATCCGCAAAGCGGGTTACCACATCTGGACTCACGCGAGCATTGCCCGATGGATTTGGGATTTGCTTTGGAGCAATAAGACGCTGAACCGGCGCAGCGGGGTTAGACGCATTAACAGCAAATTTTGTTGCAAAAATATTCGCACCATCCGAATGGACTGTGGTGATATTTGAACCAACCACATCAAGTAGTGCACCCAGTTGTTGCCCACCATTGCCAACTTCGGTAGCAGTTCCGATGTTTCTGAAGTTACCATCTAGCAATTGGACGAATGATTGACCTGTCGCCGCAGGGAATACCGCCACGAATCCTTGGCCTTGAGGTTTAATATCCAGCCGTGGATCAGCAGCAATCTGAAGACCTAACAAAGAAATATCCTGCTCAAGACCAGTTATCACTGGCACCGTTGCATTGCTAATCGTACCAGCAAATGCCTCAGGTTTAATTACCAGAGAACGTCCTACAACTTTAGTTCCTGTTTTCCAAACAACACCAATCGTATTGGTTTGCGTATTGAATGCCACTACTGGAGCGGTTTGGTCACCTACGGTATTCGCAGGAACCGCAAATTGTGCTCCAACCCGTTTTCCGGTTACGTTATCGAACAGTGCTCCAATAACATTTTGATCGCCTGCGGCATTGCTTTGCCACACTTTTAGCGTTTTTCCATTTCCAACAAACACTAAATCAGGACGTTTCTGATCTCCTGCGAGAGCTTGTGGCACCGTAACTTCTGGAGTCAGAGATTCAACAACACCATTGATAAGGCTAGTAGCTACACTTGCTACTCCGTCTCCTTGACCATCTACATTTTCATATACTGCATCGACACGTGCGGTGTTAGGATTCACCGTGGCACGCGGATGCTCACCATGATTGGAATTGATCTGCTTAGTATTTGTAACGTAACTAGTTTTAGCCATAACGTCCCCTTAAAGACATTGTTGATATTTTTAATCTATTGTCATACCTATAAAAGGTATTAACAACCTATTAAGAAATATCAAAAAAGTCAACAAGATTAATAACATCTTTCTGATTTAATTGTGAGAACGGCAATAAAAAAGGGGCACCTAAGTGCCCCTTTTTTATTTCTTTATAATAGCAGTGTCGAATTAGTTGGTAGGAGTGCTACCAGTAGTACCTTGATCTACTGCTCCACCTGTACAGGTCTCTACATCACGACCTGCGATCGTTTCAATGATGCTTTCTGCACCGAAGATCGCCGCAACACCAAGACCTACAGCAAGCGCCACAGACCAAGACATTTTACCCATGAACAATGCGATACCTACGAAGAAGATCGCAACGGTAGCAACACCTTTACCTACTGGACCATTCAACACGGAAATCATGTTGCAAAGACCTTTAGAGATAGCATTGTCCGTGCTAGCGTCAGCTGCCATTGCCATATCTGGCATTGCAACCGCAACTACTGCCAAGCAGAACGCCGCGCAGAGTTTCCACGCAGTCGCTGAATCAATTTTAAAAACATTAGTCATAACATTAACTCCCAAAAAATATAAAAACTTAAGGCTAGTAATCCACCGCGGAAGTAGATTACAACCCCGTGGTATTTCACTCAAAGCACCTCTAGCCTACCTAGAGAAGCTTACCCTAGACAATAACATTATTGTTTTACACTTTTGTTACGGTAATGCAATTTATTTATACTTTCAGGAGGTAAAATATCTTAGGAAGACGCTTCTTTGGGGTTTAAACCAATTTCATCCAACTTGCGGTAGAGTGTCGATCTCCCAATTCGCAACCTACGGGCAATTTCTGACATATGCCCATTATAATGGCTCATAGCGGCAGTAATCACATGTTTTTCAATATGATGGAGCGGCATCACATGCCCGTCTTTGCCAATGAGATTGATAATAATATCGCCTCCCCGCCCTATCTCCAATTTTCCCGAAATAGTCGTTGGATGTTCGGGGGTAATATGCGCAAAATCCTGACGAGACAGTATCTGCTGATTCCGGCATATAACCACAGCCCGGTACATGGTATTCTTGAGCTGCCGCACATTCCCTGGCCAATGATAGGCACAGAGCAGCCGGAAGGCCTCTGGCTCAACCCCGATAATGATTTTCTGCTCCTGGCGAGCAAAGAGTTTATAATAGTACTCAATGAGTGTCGGAATATCCTCTTTGCGGTCCCGAAGTGCTGGAACCGAAATAGGGAACACATTTAGCCGGTAAAAAAGGTCTTCCCGGAAACTCCCTTGCGCAAGCTTTTCCTCAAGCCGTTGGTTCGTCGCCGAAATCACCCGTATATCAACCCCGACCGGCTTTTTCCCTCCCACCGGCTCGACTTCTCCTTCCTGAAGTGCGCGCAAGAGCTTCACTTGCAAATCCGGACGTAATTCGCTGATTTCATCGAGGAACAAGGTTCCTCCCTCGGCTTCACGAAATTTACCGAGTGTACGGAATTCCGCACCGGTAAAGGCGCCTCGCTCATGGCCAAAGAGGATACTTTCGACCAAATTATCGGGGATTGCACCACAATTGACCGCCACAAAGGGTTTTCCTGCGCGGTTACTGGTCCCATGGATCGCTCGGGCAAAGAGTTCTTTCCCCACTCCGCTTTCGCCTTCAAGCAGGACGGGGATATCGGAATGTGCCGCACGCTCGCCTAGACTAATTGCTTCTTGGATCAGCGGGCTTTGGCCGATAATATCACTAAAACTGCTTTCCCGTTCACGGGTTTTGGTCGATTGCGCCGCGAAGTTATGGTACAGGCTCTGGAGTTTAAACGCATTGCCAATAGCATCTGGCAGGCGTGTCTGTATGGCCTCATAGGGCACGATATCTGCCGCACCCGCTTTGATCAGCGCCACTGTATGTTCTGCGCCAGCATGGTTATCCATCACCACAATTAGCGGCAACGAAGGGTGCTTTGGCCGAAGTTCACGCAATAAATTAAGACCGCTTAAACCAGGCAATACCACATGGAGTAGCACGAGATCCACGGGAATATCCGCGGAAGAGGCTTCTATAATTCCCAATGCTTCTGTTTCGTTCTCGGCATAGCTAGGCTCATAGCCCAATGCGCCTTGTACAATACCCCCAAGCTGCCGAGCCTCGGCAGCATTATGCGTAACTATGAGTATTTTATAGGTCATGGCGTTACGGCCCAGTTGCGTACTTTATCATCTATTCAATTATAGGTTCTTTGTCTTAAAAAACCTTAAATATCCTAGGAAAAGCAGCGCGAAAAGGCTTTATGCTAACGTTTTAGAGAAGCCCGCAATGCGATGGTGGTATCATTATAGGAAAGGGCGAGCGCAACCCCAATTTCTTGCGCCAGCAGATAGGTATAATAAGGCTGAACGTTCCGAGGCGTCAGCGGAATCGTATCACCACTCCCGACTAGGCAAAGACGGGTTTCTTCCTCGATCTTTACCGCTTTCCCGCTTCCTTTGATCTCAATCACATCCTCCGCCTCTTCGCGAATCAGGCGCACGGAAAGTTTCCCGCCATAAAGCAGCGATGAGGAGACAATCACGAGCATATTCATCTTTATCCGCACCATCTTATGGGTAAGCGGCACGGGAGAAGCACCCGTCATCTCGTTTGGCCAATCGAGCGTGAGTTTTTTATTCCATACAAAATAGTTTTCCACCAATAGGCGGATTTGGTCGAGATTGGCCTCCCCTTTGCCATTGACGACGCCATAGGCTTGCCTGAAATATTGCAGGCGGGCGGAAGCCTCTTTCGCACTGGCCTGAAGAAGGTCAAGCGCCTGATCTTTCATTGCGAAACTATCTTCTGCAAGGAATTCTATTCCGTTATTAATGGCACCGACTGGGCCTGAAATATCATGGCAAAATTTCGCGGCGAGTAATTCTGCAAGTGCTATATTTGCTGACATATCGTCTCCCTTTCCTATCACTGTGTATGAGATATCGTCGGTGAGCATTATAGACAACTTCCTTAACAAAACCCTAATACGGGCAAAAGAATTTATGCTGCTTTAATCTGACTCAAGAGCGACACCATCATTTGCCGCTTATCAAGATTGACACGTTCTGTATCACGCACCTGCTCTTGCAACTCGACTCGAAGCTTCAACCATTCAGACACAGGCTTTTGTGCGAGTAATTTTTCGACCACTGTATATTCACCGGGAACAAGCTCTTCACCAATCGCATCGCCGATACCGTGACGGATCACCCGTGTCATCAACCATTCAAGGAGATAGGTCATCATCTGCCAGCTTGCGCTGTCGGTTTTATCACTAACCGTATCGCCGAGCGCATAGGCGGCATTGGTATCCAATTGCGGCAGGGTGAGCAAGAGTTTTACCAACCGCTCATAAAGCGCCAATCCCTTCTCCTCATTTAAGGCAATTGCAAAACCTGGAGAACCTTCAGAGAGCTGCCCCAGCTTCATCGCTTCGGTCCGGCGCATTTCTGGAACATGGGTTTGCACGACGCGATAAAAATCGTCTTGGCTCAAAGGCTGTAGTTTTACCTGACGGCAACGCGAACGGATCGTTGGGAGCAATCGTCCCGGCGCATGGCTCACCAGCAACAATATCGCGCGCGCTGGCGGTTCTTCCAAAAGCTTCAGGATGGAATTAGCCGCATTTCGATTCATTTCGTCAATGCTATCAATAATCACAATCCGATAATCGGATTCAGAAGGCGTCAGGCTTAAGAACTTCCCGATCTTCCGCGCATCGTCCACTACAATTTCTTTGGCCACTTTTCCTGTTTTCTCATCGACTGCGGTTTCAACGACAAGAATATCGGGATGGCTCCCTTGCACAATACGGGAAATCAGCGGATGACCTTGCGCCAGGGCAAGCGATTCCGGCGCGCCGAACAATCCGCCTCCCGCTCCGCCCGCAAGCAGAAACCGTGCGAACCGATAGGCAAGCGTGGCCTTTCCAATCCCTCTGGCACCTGAAATCAGCCACGCATGGTGCAACGCTCCGGAATTTGCAGATTGCAGCATTAAACGCTCCGCTTGCGCATGACCAATGAGATCAACGGTTTCGCGCGGGGTAAGAGTTACGGTTTTTTCAGTTTCTTTCGTCATGGTGCTGTGGTATGGACAATCGGTATGGAACAATTACCTACCATCTATAATACACTTGTGGAGAAAGGGCAAATCGCCCGTGATCTTGCGCAAGAAAAAATCGTAAACGCGCTTGAGACATTGCGGCAACGCATTCATGGCTATAGCCTTCCTTCCCATACCTCCCTATTAAAACGCATGATCGGCAAGGGAAAAAGCACCATTCCTTCACCCCAGGGGATCTATCTTTATGGCGAAGTGGGCCGGGGCAAATCCATGTTGATGGATATGTTTTTTGCGAATACAGACGTGCCGCGCAAACGTAGAGTCCATTTCCATGCGTTCATGATTGAAATCCACGCAGAGCTCCACCGTTGGCGGCAGGAACAGAAGGACAATCCGAAAGCCAAAGACCCAATTCCCCCTCTTGCCAAGAAGATTGCCGAACAAAGTGCACTTTTATGTTTTGATGAATTCCATGTCACTGATATTGCCGATGCGATGCTGCTTGGGCGGCTCTTTACGGAGCTTTTTGCGCTCGGCGTGGTAGTCGTGGCCACTTCCAATAGGCATCCCGATGAGCTGTATAAAGACGGTCTGCAGCGTGAGCATTTCCTTCCTTTTATTGCACTAATTAAAGAAAAACTGCTGGTTCTTTCCCTCGATGCACAGAAAGATTACCGTTTAGAGCGGATCAAATCGCTCAAGACCCTCTATTACACCCCGCTCGATAAGGGCGCGAAGCAGTTTATGGAAACTACGTTTGCGAGTCTCACAAATCATGCCTCCCCTATTCCTACTACATTGCATATGCAGGGGCGGGAGTTGCTGCTACCCAAAACCGCCGGAGGGGTTGCCATGGCCAGCTTCCATGATCTCTGCGAAGCGGCATTAGGCAGTGCGGATTATTTAGAGATTGCCCAGGAATTTAATGTGTTACTGTTATCCGACATCCCCATACTTACACCCGACCTCAGGAATGAAGCCAAGCGCTTTGTGACGCTGGTGGATGCGCTGTATGAGCACCGGGTGAAGCTTATTTGTACCGCTGCTGCTTCCCCTAACCAGCTTTATATCCAAGGACATGGAGCATTTGAGTTCGAGCGGACGGTATCAAGGCTCATGGAAATGCAATCGGAAAATTACTGGCAAGGGGAGCATAGTTAGCCCTCTCCTATTTAATAGGTAAAATCCCCTCGATTTCTCCGATGAAATCGGGTAGGATGGCCTCTTTTATCCCAAAAACCTGATAGCTATCACTAATATAAATGCGTAATCTCGTGCCCGAGTTCCCTCCTTCTTCGGACTTCGATACTTCTCAACCATCGGGAAGTGCTACTCCGTTGCTGGATCGTGTGCGTACGCCTATTGACCTCCGAAAGCTCGAAGCCCGTGAGCTTCCCCAACTCGCCGATGAACTCCGTCAGGAAACCATTGATGCCGTCTCCGAAACCGGCGGTCATCTTGGTGCGGGCTTAGGCGTGGTTGAGCTCACCATTGCGCTGCATTATGTCTTCAATACGCCCAAAGATCGGCTTATCTGGGATGTGGGGCATCAGACCTATCCGCATAAGATCCTTACCGGCCGCCGTGACCGCATCCGTAGTTTACGTAAACCTGGTGGATTATCGGGCTTTTTGAAGCGCTCCGAAAGTGAATATGATACCTTTGGCGCAGGTCATAGCTCCACCTCTATTTCTGCCGGGCTCGGTATGGCGATTGCCCGGGATAAAGCCGGCGATGACCATGAAGTAATTGCCGTGATTGGCGATGGTGCGATGAGCGCCGGTATGGCCTATGAAGCCATGAATAACGCGGGAAGTTTAGGATCACGCCTGATTGTGGTATTAAATGACAATGATATGTCCATAGCACCGCCAGTGGGTGCCATGAGCGCCTATCTTTCACGCCTTATCTCTTCAGGCCCCTATCTGCATTTCCGGAATATAGCCAAGAATATGGCAAGCCACCTGCCCAAACCGTTAGAAAATGCCGCACGCAAAGCTGAGCAATATGCGAAGAATCTCGCGACAGGGGGGAATTTTTTCGAGGAAATGGGCTTTTATTATGTAGGTCCGATTGATGGCCATAATTTGGCACATTTACTACCGGTTCTAAAGAATATTTATGACGATAAAACCATCCAGCGCCCTGTGTTGATCCATGTTGTCACAGAAAAAGGGCATGGCTTTAACTCGCCCGATAGCTCGAAAGAGAAGTTCCATGCGGTGGCGAAATATGACCTCCAGACCTTAAAACAAAAAAAGGCTGCCGCTTTGGCACCTTCTTACACCTCCGTATTTGCCGACGCCTTACTCGCCGAGGCCAAAAAGGATGAGAAAATCCTGGCCATCACCGCTGCGATGCCTTCTGGCACCGGGCTTGATGTATTTGCGGAAACCTTTCCAGACCGGATGTTTGACGTCGGAATTGCCGAACAACATGCCGTTACCTTTGCAGCAGGCCTTGCTGCGGAAGGCTATAAGCCGTTTGTTGCGATTTATTCAACCTTCCTCCAACGGGCCTATGATCAGATTGTCCATGACGTGGCGATCCAGAAATTGCCCGTCCGCTTCGCGATTGACCGGGCGGGATTGGTCGGCGCTGATGGGGCTACCCATGCGGGGAGCTTTGATATTGCCTATCTGGCGAATGTGCCTGGGATGATCGTAATGGCGGCTGCGGATGAGGCCGAGCTAGTACATATGGTTGCGACCGCTGCATCTATTAATGATGCACCATCTGCTTTCCGTTATCCTCGAGGCGAAGGGACGGGCGTAGCACTTCCTACAGCACCCCAAATCCTTTCAATCGGGAAAGGGCGAATTATCCAACAAGGCACTGATATTGCGATACTTTCCTTTGGAACACGCCTGGAAGAAGCCAAAAAAGCAATAGAGATTCTGGAAGCCAAAGGAATCTCTGTTACCCTTGCCGATGCACGCTTTGCGAAGCCTCTGGACACCGACCTTATTTATAAGCTAGCCCAGGGCCACAGGGCATTCGTGACCCTTGAAGAAGGGGCTGCGGGAGGGTTTGGTGCCCATGTTGCTCAGTTCCTGCTTTCTGAAGGCCTGCTCGATAAAGGGCTGAAATTCCGAAGTTTAACGCTTCCCGACCGGTTTATTGACCATAACACCCCCGAAGGAGCTTACCAGGATGCAGGGCTGGATGCGAAGCACATTGCCCAAACGCTAGGGGCACTTTAGGATTCCACCTAAATTAAGCACTTTTTCACTTGCGCTAAAGCAATTTATCGATATACTTCACAGCCTCCGGTGTATCTAACACATATCTACGACTTTAAGTAATTATTTGATTTTTAGGAGTAAAACCTATTATGGCATTGTACGAATCAACCTTCATCGCACGTCAAGATATTTCGACCAAAGATGTCGAAAACGTGATTGATAAACTCACAGATGTGCTGAAAACCAACGGCGGGAAGGTCGTAAAAGTCGAGCGCTGGGGCCTACGGAACCTTGCTTACGAGATCAATAAAAACCGCAAAGGGCATTATGTGATGCTCTCCATTGACGCTTCTCCGAAAGCAATGAAAGAATTTGCGCATACAGTACGTTATACCCAGGACATCCTGCGTATCCTTACTTTAAGCGTAGACGCACATAGCAAAGAAGCATCACCAATCCTGCGTGCTGATCGTGACGGTCCATCAACCGGCCGTGAAGGTGGTTTTGGCGGACGTGATCGTGAAGGCGGCGGCTTCCGCGGTGATCGTGAAGGTGGCTTCCGTGGTGGCGATCGTGAACCACGTGGTGACCGCGAAGGCGCACCAAGACGTAACAATGACCAAGACGCTGCGTAAGCTCTAAAGCATTACATTTTAAGGATAAGTATTATGGCTAGACCACATTTTAATGAAGAACCAATGGATGAAGGCATGGATGGCGGCGAAGGTCGCGTCCCTAATATGGCGGGAAAACGCGTATTTTTCCGTCGTAAAAAAAGCTGCCCACTTCAAGATTACGCTATTGCGGATATTAACTATAAGGACATCAAGCTCCTTTCTCGTTTCATCTCTGAGCGCGGCAGGATTCTCCCAAGCCGTATTACCTCAGTCAGCGCAAAGAAACAGCGGGCGCTGAAAAATGCGATTAAGCAAGCTAGAATTTTGGCATTGCTTCCTTTCGTTGCATCATAAACACGTGATATTCTAAGAAGGTTCACCATGGAAGTTATTTTATTGGAACGTTTGGGCAAACTCGGCACTTTTGGCCAAACGGTGAAAGTGAAAGATGGTTACGGACGTAACTATCTCATCCCACAAGGCAAAGCCCTTCGTGCGACCGAAGCTAACAAAAAGCAGTTTGAAGCACGTCGTGCGGAAATCGAAAAAGCTGATGCGAAAAAACGCGAAGATGCTGAAGGCGTTGCTCGCAGCCTCGATAAACTGATCGTTACCCTTATCATGCAAGCTGGGGAAGATGGTCGTTTGTTCGGTTCTGTAAATGCACGGAAGATCGCTCAAGCGGTCACTGAGCAGGCACACAGCCAAGTAGGCCACCAGGACGTTGTACCTGTGAATGCCATTAAATATCTTGGCGTTCACCCTGTAAACGTGTTGCTCCATGCCGACGTGAAAGTACAGGTGCATGTGAATGTGGCGCGTTCAGAGTCTGAGGCGCAGGAAGCTGAAAGAGAGTTCCTAAACCCAACTCAAAAGAAAAATGCTGATGCAGAAGATGCAGAAGCAAATGAAGGCAGACCGTCTCGCAAGAAGAAAAAAGGCGAAGCGGAAGAAGCTGCTCCTGAAGGTGAAGAGGCTGCTGCTTAATTTAGCTGCTCTTTCCCTTTTAAAGAATATGGGCCGGGGGTATACTCCCGGCCTTTTTTATAATATATTCCCATAACCTCCTTTATGAACACTCCTCCGCTCTTCACCTTAAAAGAAGTAAGCCTCTCCTTTGGGGGAAAACCATTATTCGAGGACATTAACTTCTCGATTTTCCCCGGCGATCGCATCTGCCTGGTGGGCAGGAATGGTAGCGGGAAAACGACACTCATGAAGCTGATTGTCGGCGATCTTGAACCCGATAGTGGCGAGCGCTTTGTTCATCCTAGTGCGCGGATTGGTTATCTTCCGCAAAAAGTCCTTTTTGAACCAGACCAAACAGTATATGACTACGTCCTCCAGGGGCTTGACCGCCAGCTTTATGGCGAAGATCCACGCCATATTGCCGATAAAATGTTCAGCAATCTGGATGTGGAAGGCGACCAACCGATGGTCGAACTCTCAGGCGGGCAGCTCAGGCGGGCCGCGCTCGCGCGGGCGCTGATTGAAGAGCCGGATATCCTGCTGCTGGATGAGCCCACGAACCATTTGGATATTGGCGCAATTGAATGGCTTGAGCGCTACATAAAGAAATCCCGCTGCGGCGTTATTTGCATTAGCCATGACCGAGCATTCCTCACCTCCATTTCCACCCGCACTTTTTGGCTTGATCGCGGCGAGATTCGGGTCAATGGCGAAGGCTATAGCGACTTTGAACGCTGGTCGATGGCGTATTACGAGGCGGAAGCACGGCGCCTGGAAAAGATGAGCAAGTCCCTTGATCGGGAAAATGAATGGCTTCATGGCGGTGGCGTAACAGCACGGCGCAAACGGAATGTTCACCGGCTGGGCAAGCTTCATAGCTTGCGTGATCGTTTGAAACGCGAAAAGCACGGATTTAAACGCGCGACTGGAATTGTTAGCCTGCCTGAGCTTTCGCCCGAGAAACGAACCAAGCTCATCATTGAAATGGAAGAAGTGTCGAAATCGTTTGGCACGAGGAAAATTCTCTATAACTTCACGACCCGTATGATGCAAGGCGAGCGCATCGGGATTGTGGGAAAAAACGGAAGTGGGAAGAGCACCTTCCTCAAGATCTTTACAGCGGAAATGGAGCCGGACCATGGCAGGATTAAACGCGGCCTGACCCTTAGACAATTCCGCGATGATGTTGCCTATTTCGACCAAAACCGCGATTCCCTTGATCTTGAAGCGACACTTTGGGAAACCTTGTGCCCCAATGGTGGGGATACGGTATTCCTGGGCGGCACCCGCCCCCGGCACGTGATTGCGTATCTCAAGGATTTCATGTTCGATCCGAAACAGGCCCGTTCGCCGGTGGGATCGCTCTCCGGTGGAGAGGCGAATCGCCTACTTCTTGCCAAAATCATGATGAACCCATCGAGCATTCTGGTGCTTGATGAGCCTACGAACGATTTGGATATTGATACGCTGGACATGCTCCAGGAGCTGTTGTCCGATTATAAAGGGACGCTGCTGATTGTAAGCCATGATCGGGATTTCCTGGATCGTATTGTAACGCATTTGCTCGTATTTCAAGGCGACGGGGTTGTTGACCAATATGTCGGCGGCTATAGCGATTATTTGCGTGATAAAAAAGAATGGGACGAACAAAAACGCCAGCAATCAAAAGCACCTTTCTTGACTGCCCGCCCTCTTGTGGAGGGGGAAATACCAAGCGCCTCATCCCCTGCACCTGTAACCAAAATAACCTATAAGCAGAAGTTTGGGTTGGAGAATTTGCCTAAAGAAATTGAGGCACTTGAAGCAAAGCTTTTAGCAATTGAAGCGGAGCTTGCGGATCCGGAAACCTATGTCCGCGACCCCAGCCATTTCAATGCGCTTTCGCATAAACTCGTTGAGACCAAACAGCAGATTGCACAGAAAGAAGAGACGTTACTCGAGCTTCAAATTCAGGTCGAAGCAATGAGTGGGAACTCAGCATAAGAAACCCCACCGGGCAATCACTCCCGGCGGGGTTTTGTATAAATACAGCTTATTAATATCTTCTCGGAGAAGCCCCACCTTTTTGGTGGTTCTGCTCCAT